>NZ_KV786415.1:80814-81418 GCF_001806915.1 Granulicatella sp. HMSC30F09
TCCTTCAATAGGTCCGTTTGTTCTAGTTGGATACTCACAAGTATTTTGAATATATGGCAAGTAAGTACTTAGAGTCTTTAATACTCTTTTCAAACCAGGAGATAGGTCTAATTGCGTAGCTGCTTCAATCGTTTCCTTGAATTCTATATAGTCTCTATCCTGAATACATTCATGAAGTGAATGTACGACCTCATAATCATTTTTAAGAGATGTATTGTTTTCTAAGATATAATCCACGATTCCTTTGCTTGTTATAAAACTTTCGAAAAGCTTATAACGATTATATTTATAGTTCTGAAGTTCGTTAGGGTTCTTTAAAATTAACTTCCAATAATATTTTAACTTTCGATATAATTTAGCGTCTTTATAACGATATTGATTCATGACACGTACCCGAGTTCGATTTAATTCTCTATTTAGGGCTTGTACAATGTGAAAAGGATCAATGATGATTTTTGCGTTAGGAAACATTTCTTTTATTAATTGAATGTATGGCAAGTACATATCTATTGAGATAGTTTTTACCTTAAATCTAGTCTTAGGCTCAAAACGATGAAAATATTGTTTCAAATTGTAAGATTTTCTATCTCGTACAACATCGACC
>NZ_KV786416.1:0-43435 GCF_001806915.1 Granulicatella sp. HMSC30F09
CGGGTTCGGCAGTTCGAATCTGCCCCCCTCCATTTTTTGGAGTTGAATTTCAAACTATTTAGGGGTATAGTTTAAAGGTAGAACAGCGGTCTCCAAAACCGTTAGTGTGGGTTCGATTCCTGCTACCCCTGTTACTTTAATATTATGGCGACCGTGGCGAAGTGGTTAACGCATCGGTTTGTGGCACCGACATTCGGGGGTTCGATTCCCCTCGGTCGCCTATCTTGGGGTATAGCCAAGCGGTAAGGCAACGGACTTTGACTCCGTCATTCGTTGGTTCGAATCCAGCTACCCCAGTTTTTTTATAGTTTGATGGCGGTATAGCCAAGTGGTAAGGCAGAGGTCTGCAAAACCTTCATCACCGGTTCAAATCCGGTTACCGCCTTCCTGATATGCCGGCGTGGCGGAATTGGCAGACGCGCTGGACTCAAAATCCAGTGCCCGCGAGGGCGTGCCGGTTCGACCCCGGCCGCCGGTATATATGTAAAGACAAGGTTTTTAAGACCTTGTCTTTTTTGTTTTAATGATGAGTATAACCATTTAAATTCATTTTGCATAGTGGCATAAGTTGATGTGAATTCTGCTTTGTCTTACTATTAAATCAGATATTCTAATTTTTAGAAGGGTAGTTCATCAGTTCCATGTTCGAAACAATATACTATACATTTGTATCTTTACTTCTTTATTTTATAATCCTTTTTTTCTCGCAAGTGCTATATTCTGTTTTGAAAAGAAAGAAGACTTCATTAGAACTTTTAAAGATTATAAGAGATCTTTTTAAAACAATTGTTTTCATAGTGCTACTAATATATGCACATATTTTGAATGAATTGTCTTTATCAGTAAACTTTGTATCTCTTTTCTTTTTCGGGTCGTGTACTATTTTATTTATCTTTTTATTTACTAAAAAGGATAATAGTCATTATCCTTTACATACAAAAGTTTCAGCGATTCTTCTATCACCTATTATTGAAGAAGTGATTTGTAGAGAAATTGCTTATAATTCTGATTATGTTTTGGTTTCTTATGTACTGGGAACGATGATCTTTATCTTTTTCCATTTTGCTTTTGACTTTAAGAGCATCATTTATTTTCTATGTATGTCGAGTTTACTTTTCCTTTTAAGGGAACAATCTGGTTCAGTTCTAAATTCTATTCTTCTTCATATGATGATGAATCTAACCATTATTTATAGAAAATAATTTTATTAGAATTTTTTGATTTACGAAACACGAAAGCCCAATGAAAATGTATCGTTGGGCTTTTTAAACTTAACTATTTTTTATAAAAGACATTTAGTAACTTAAAGCAGAGGGCTAGATTGAGAAGAATAATAAGTAGTGTGAGGATGGAAGAAAAGTAGAGTTGGAAAGGGTTTTGTAATAGTTGATGAATCCATATTGAACAACATACCCCTGTTACGATTCCGCTTAAAAGACCAGGTACATATCTTTTTAGATAAATACTTTGAAATACATGGATTACAATGTGATAGTTATATGCGATGATGATTGTTTGATAAATTGTAAAATCACCCACATAAAAACTATAGGCTAGAAAAGCTAAAAGAATTAGAAATTCCTCGAAGACGATTAGGTTAAACTTAAAAGGAGAATAGAGTTCCTTGAAATTTTTTAATTTCGAATTTTCAACCATAGAGGGCATAAAAGAGGGCATAAGAAGAATCTCTTCCATTTCGTGAATCATAAATAAGCTAGGAAAAAGTAAATAGAACGCGATTGAATTCATAATGTGAACCTTCTTTATTAAAAGTTTTATATTGAATATTATACCAAGAAAAGGAAACTGCGATGAAATATTGACACTTTCTTATGGTTAAAATGGTTAATTTATCAGCTATTAGTGACACTATTGTTTGTTTCGTTTATAATAGAAGAGATAGTAGAAATATTTATATTTCAAATTTAAGGAGGTAAGTATGCGAGTAGGTATATTTACAGATACGTACTTTCCACAAGTGAGTGGGGTTGCTACTTCAATTCGAGTACTAAAAGAAGATTTAGAAAGACAAGGACATAAGGTCATTATTTTTACAACTACTGATCCAAAAGTGACTGAGCCAGAAGAAAATATTGTACGATTAGGTAGTGTTCCTTTTTTTGCGTTCAAAGATCGTCGAGTTGCGATTCAAGGGCTGGGGAAAGCTTATCGAATTGCGAAAGAAAATGAATTGGATATCATTCATACGCAAACTGAGTTTAGCCTTGGATTAGCAGGCAAACTAATTGCTGCTATGTTGAAGATTCCAACGATTCATACGTACCATACAATGTATGAAAAATATTTACACTACATTGCAAAAGGTAAAGTGCTACGTCCAAGTCATGTGGCGTATATCTCTAAAGCGTTTTGTAATCAAACAAGTGGAGTAGTTGCTCCTAGTCAAATGACAAAAGATAAGCTACTTGAATATGGAGTGCTTCAGGAAGTTCGAGTGATTCCAACTGGAGTCGTTGTTCCTCCGCAAGAACCAGATATAGCGAAAACTTTAAGAAGTGAGCTGGGGTATTCAGATGATGAAGTGGTGTTACTATCACTCAGTCGTTTGTCTCAAGAGAAGAATATCGCTGCAGTGATTGCTGCGTTACCAGCTATCGTAGCAAGTAAGCCAAATGTACGCTTATGTATTGCTGGTGGCGGACCTGAAAGAGAGAAGCTCGAAGCGCAAGTGGCAGAACTTGGCATGAACGATTTTGTTCAATTTGTGGGCGAAATCAAAAATGAAATGGTCTATAAGTATTATCAAATGGCAGATCTTTACGTGAATGCTTCTGAATCAGAAAGTCAAGGATTAACCTACCTAGAGGCACTTGTTAACCGCGTTCCGGTAATAGCTAAGAAGAATGATTACTTAAGCGGCCTGATTACAGCAGATGCTTTAGGAATGTTATTTGAAACAGACGCAGATATTGCCAACTGTGTCTTAGGTTATATTGAAAATCAACTAGAAAACGAAGCGGAAGTATCAGTATTACAAGACCAATTATTATTGGAAATTTCTTCTGAAACATTTGGAGAAAGAATTGTAGATTTCTACGAAGCTGCGATTAACGGCTATCAATGGAATCAAGAACATTCGCATAACATTATGAATCTGATGAAATTTTTACGTTTATCAACAAGTGAGTTAAAGGATGAAGAAAATGAAAATTAATACAGTAGGCTTTGTTGGCACTGGCGTGATGGGGAAATCCATGATTCGCCATTTGCTAAAAAAATATAATGTTGTAGTGTACAATCGTACGAAAGAAAGAGCATTAGACCTTCTTGAAGAAGGAGCGATTTGGGCGGATACACCTACTGAAGTTGCTAATCAATCGGATGTGGTTTTAACAATTGTAGGCTATCCAAAAGATGTAGAAGAAGTGTACTTCGGTGAACAAGGAATCTTCAAGTCTACGAAGGAGCATCTTGTTGTAGTAGATCTTACAACAAGTACCCCAACTCTTGCTAAACGCATCGCAGAAGAAGCTACTAGTCGTTCGTGGGAGGCTCTAGACGCACCTGTTTCAGGTGGAGATCTTGGTGCAAAAAACGGAACTCTTTCTACAATGGTTGGTGGGACAGAGGAAACATTAGAAAAAGTATATCCAGTATTGGATTGCTTCTCTAAGACGATTACGTTGCAAGGAACTGCAGGTGCTGGGCAACATACAAAAATGGCTAATCAAATTATGATTGCAGGAACGATGACAGGTTTAACAGAGATGCTCGTTTATGCAAAAGCTGCAGGACTTGATTTGGATAAGGTATTACAAACAGTTGGTGCAGGAAGTGCGGCCAACTGGTCACTCTCAAATTATGGACCTCGCATTTTAAAAGAAGATTATTCTCCAGGATTCTTTGCAAAACATTTCCTTAAAGATTTAGGAATTGCACTTGATGAAGCAGAGAGAATGCGTCTATTTTTACCAGCAACTTTACAAGCGAAGAAACTATACGAAACGCTCTGTGACGATGGTTTTGCAGATGATGGTACCCAAGCTTTAATCAAATTATATTGGAATTTACCAACTGAATAAAATTCTCTTAAAAGAATGGTTATTCTTACTATCAAAGATGGGTTTTATGGTAGAATAATGGAAGAAAGTTTGAAAGGGGTAGTAATTATATGAAACCTTCACAATTGGTGGCAATTGTTCAACGTCTGCAAACAATGGCAGCACAAGATTCTGAGATTGAGGTGCGTCGTTTTGAAAAGGATGGCGTTGAGAAAGCTATCGTTACTTTTAATCATGAAGCAAATAGTTTTGAATTAGAAGACGTAGAAACAAATCAAACATTCCAATTTGATGATATTGATTTAGTGACAATTGAAATCTTTGAAATGTTACAAGATTAAAAATTAACTGTGAGTAAAGCCACGGCGCAGAGTGTCTGTGCTGTGGCTTTTCAATATAAAAGGTAAGGATGAACAAATGGAAATTGCGTTATTAGGATTTGGCACTGTTGGTAGCGGTGTTTATAATATTTTGAAAACAAATGTAGCAAAATTACAGAGAGTACTTCCAGAAGAAATCGAGATTAAGACGGCTTTAGTTCGTGAACCAGAGTTGATGCAACAAACAGATGTTGTATTTACAAACAATATTAACGATATCACTAAGGACCCAGAAATCGAATTAGTAGTTGAAGTGATGGGCGGAATCACAACCGCATATGATTATGTAAAAGCCTGCTTATTAGCGAAAAAATCAGTTGTAACAGCCAATAAAAATTTAATTGCTGTTCATGGAGTTGAATTGACAACACTCGCTAAATTAGAAGATGTGTACTTGTACTATGAAGCAAGTGTTGGCGGTGGAATTCCAGTTCTTCGTCCGATGGTGCAACACTTTGAAACGAATGATGTGGAATCCATTGTTGGTATCGTCAACGGGACAACAAACTTCATTTTAAGTTCTATGGAAAAAGAAGGACTCAGCTACGAAGAAGCATTAAAGATTGCTCAAGAAAAAGGCTTTGCTGAAGCGGATCCAACAAGTGATGTGGAAGGACATGATGCAGCTTATAAATTAATGATTTTGACTCGTTTAGCTTTTGGCGTAAATGTTACTTTTGATGAAGTAGCTAAAACCGGAATTTCTGGAGTCACAACTTCTCATATGAAGATGGCTTCTGAGAATGGGTATGCAATCAAACTTCTAGCGAAAGCTCTTAGCGATGGCGAAAAAGTTTCGCTTGAAGTGGCACCAACTTTTGTACCAGCAAATCATTTGTTAGCGCAAGTTCATTATGAAAACAATGCGATTTCTGTAACAGGAAATGCCGTGGATGAAGTTTTATTCTACGGAAAAGGAGCAGGCTCACTTCCAACAGCAACAAGTGTCTTAGCAGACGTAGTGGAAGTCCTTCGCCGCAAAGGAAATGGAAGTGCGGTGGAAACATTTGGCCGTGTAGAAAGCCCACTTGTGGAATTCAGTCCAGAGGCTGCGACAAGTTCTTATTTCGTATATGGAAAAGGAAACTTGAAAGAAGCTCCGTTCAATGGAGAAATTGTATCAAACAGCCAAGGTGAATTCGGTGTTCGTTATACAGCTTTAACTGCAAGTGAGTTAGCTAAAGTAAAAGAAGCTTTCGCTCATCTAAATGAAGTCGCTATTTATCCAATCTTGGAGGAAGCATAATGGCATTAACAATTAAAGTTCCAGCAACTTCAGCCAATATCGGACTAGGATTCGATTCACTTGGGATTGCAGTGAATTTATATTTAACACTTCACGTAGGAGAACCTTCTAGCGAATGGGTGATTTCGCATCCGTTTGGAGAAGAGATTCCGACAAATGAAGAAAACTTAATTATTGAGACTGCTTTAAAAGTTTGCCCAACATTAGCACCGCATAAACTTGTATGCGAAAGTGAGATTCCTTTAACAAGAGGACTTGGAAGTAGTTCGAGCGCGATTGTTGCCGGAATCGAATTAGCCAATGTTTTAGGCAACTTACAGTTAACCAACGACGAAAAAGTCAAATGGGCAACCCTTTTCGAGGGACACCCTGACAATGTGGCACCAGCAATCTTAGGAGGTGTCGTTGTCGCTACTTATGATCACTACACGCAAGAAGTGTTGACGGTTCATAAAAATGTAGAAGCATCGATTGCAATGGTCGCTGTGATTCCAAACGTTCAACTATCAACGAAGAAGAGTCGTGGCGTACTGCCAAGTTCGCTTGCATACGGCGAAGCGGTCGAAGCAAGTAGCCGTAGTAATGTCTTAGTAGCTGGATTAATGGTGGAAGATTGGAAAGTCATTTCATCAATTGTTGAAAAAGATTTATTCCATGAAACATATCGTTCAACGCTTGTTCCTTGGATGGAAGAGGTTCGTACGATTACAAAAAATGAAGGCCTAGATACATGCGGAACTTACTTAAGTGGAGCAGGTCCAACGGTGATGACATTCGTTCATAAAAAAGAAGTAGATCGTTTTGTACAAACATTAGAAAAGTATTTAGAAACAACGCTAAAGGATTGCGCGATTCGTGTGCTTGAAATTGATGCGCAGGGCGTTTACGTAAAGTAGAAGGAGAACTATGGCACTATTCAAACCAACGTGGTTTAAAAAGACCTTTCAAGAGATTACCGTTCCTTTCTTACAAGAGAATGGAATCGAAGTTGTCTTAACCGATTTAGATAATACACTAATTGGCTGGGACGAAAAAGAAATCGATGGAAATTTACTTGCTTGGGTACGTTCATTAAAAGAAGCAGGCATCAAGATTGTTCTTGTATCGAATAATAATGAACATCGTATCAAAGATGCTGCTGAAAAGTTGGATGTCCCATATGTGTATCCTGGGTTGAAGCCACTGCACAAGGGATTCAAAGCAGCACAACAATTACTGGATTTTGATAAATCGAAGACGGTAATGGTGGGCGACCAATTATTGACAGATATTCTAGGAGCGAATACATTTGGAGTTAGAACCATTATCGTAAAACCTAGAAAAGAGAGCGATGCTTGGAAAACAAAAATCAATCGTTTCTTTGAAAAAGGAATTTTTGTAGTGACACAAGGTGTGTCTTATCATAAGAAATGGGAGGAGGATTAATCATGGAACAGTATGTATGTATTGGATGTGGAGCAACAATCCAAACGGAAGATCCAAAAGGAACGGGGTACACACCGCAAAGTGCATTAAATAAAATGCTGGAAAGTGAAGGCCCTCTCTATTGCCAACGTTGTTTTAGACTTCGTAATTATAATGAGTTACAACCGGCCTCTCTAACAGACGATGACTTCTTAAAGATGTTAAGTAGTATCGCCGATGAAGATGCGCTTGTCGTATTTGTGGTTGACTTATTTGATTTATATGGAAGTATGATTTCAGGCTTAAAACGTTTCGTGGGGGATAACCCAATTTTATTTGTAGCCAACAAAGTAGATTTATATCCAAAATCAGTCAACCGTAATCGCCTTAAAGCATGGATTGAACGTCATGCAAAAGAGTACGGTATTAAACCGGTCGATACACTTCTTGTGAGTGGTCATAAACGGATTCAAATTGATGAGTTACTTGAGAAGATTAACGAGTACCGAAAAGGGAAAGATGCATATGTCGTAGGGGTCACAAACGTAGGAAAATCAACACTCATTAATAAGTTGATTCAAAGTATTGGTGAAACAGGCGAAGTGATTACAACATCTCAATATCCAGGAACAACGCTTGGACAAATTGATATTCCATTTGATGAACATTCTTCATTAGTGGATACACCGGGGATTATTCACCGTCATCAAATTACTCACTACTTAGCGGAAAAAGAAATGAAGAAAGTCTTACCGCAAAAAGAGTTACAACCAAAGACATTCCAATTAAATAGTGAGCAAACGATTTTTATCGGCGGCTTGATTCGTGTTGATTACGAACAAGGAGAACGAAATTCATTTACATTCTATACACCGCAAACAATCGACTTGCATCGCACGAAGTTGGAGAAGGCGACTGAGTTTTATGCCAAACATGCAGGAACACTTCTAACGCCGCCAACAGGAGACAATATGAAATTGTATCCAAAACTAGTGAAGAAGACATTTACGATTAAAGAGAAAACGGACTTAGTGATTGCAGGGCTTGGCTGGGTAACGATTCAAAAACCAGGTACGGTATCTGTATGGAGTCCAAAAGAAGTCGACGTGATTCAACGTCAATCTATTATTTAGAGAAAGGAGAGCTTTCATGGAATTAAAAGGGAAAGAAAGACAGTTCTTCAAAAAAGAAGCACATTCGTTGAAGCCAATTTTCCAAATCGGGAAAGGCGGACTTAGCGAAGAGATGATTCATCAAATTCAAAACGCTGTTGAGAAACGCGAATTGATTAAAGTGACTTTATTGCAAAACACATTAGAGGAGCCCCAAGAAGCTGCTGAAACAATTGCTGAGGCAACTGGAAGTACCATCATTCAAGTGATTGGCCATACGATTGTGTTATATAAAGAAGCTCGAAATCCAAAACATAGAGATCTTTCAGTACGATTTGCAGAATTCAAAAAAAGAGGTCGATAGACGATGGTTGCTGAACTCAATATTTTTTCTGAGACATTAAACAAAACTGAAAAATTCGGTGAAGAAATGCCGGTAGAACGCGTAGGGCTTATCGGAGGTAGTTTCAATCCGCCACATATTGCACATTTAATTATGGCTGAACAAGCACGTGTGCAATTAGGCTTAGACAAGGTGTACTTTTTACCAAGTCATATTCCGCCACATGTGGATGAGAAAAAGACCATTGATGCGAATACCCGTGTGGAAATGACACGCCTTGCAATTCAAGATAATATTTATTTTGATATTGAGACGATTGAACTCGAGCGTAATGAGAAGAGTTATACGTATGACACGATTCAACTCTTAAAGAGACAAAATCCGAATACGGAATATTACTTTATTATTGGTGGAGATATGGTGGATTATTTACCGACATGGCATAGAGTGGATGAATTAGTTCATGAAGTACAATTTGTCGGGGTTGAACGTCCAGGATATGAAAAAGAAACGCCATATCCAGTCCTATGGATTACAGCACCGAAGATGGATATTAGTTCAACACAAATTCGAAAAAATGTCTTATTCCAACAAAGCATTAAATATTTGGTGCCAGAATTAGTGGAAGCCTATATTGCCGAAAAGGGGTTGTATTTAGAATGAGCGAAGTAAAGAGCTTTGAACCTTATACAACAATGACAAGAGAAGAGTTATTATCACATGTCCAGTCAAATATGAGCGATAAGAGATATCAACACTGCCTGCGTGTCGAACGAAAAATATTGGAATTAGCAAAGCTTTACGGCGTCGATGAGAAGGCTGCTGCGTTTGTGGGATTAGCGCATGATTATGCTAAAGAAATCCCAGTGGAAAAACAGCAAGCTCTTGCCAAAGAAATTGGACTTCCTGAAATGTATCATCATGAAGGTTCTGAAATTCTACACGGGCCGATTGGAGCGTATTTGATTTCAAACCTATGCGGAGTAAAGGCTGAAGAATTACTTGATGCCATTCGTGAGCATACAATTGGAGGGCTTCAAATGAGTCTTCTTTCTAAGTGTCTCTTTGTGGCAGATGCAATCGAAGACGGAAGAGATTATCCAGGTGTGGATGTTGCAAGAGAAATCGCTGCGAAGAATATTGATGATGCGGTCTTTTATTTATTGAAGCATACATTGGAATTTTTATTGGAAAAAGAAGTAAGTATTTTTCCAAAAACAATAGAAGTTTATAATCATTATTTGAAACAAAGAAAAGGAGAATAGAATGGAACATACCAGTAAAAAATTATTACAAGTTGTTTTAGATGCTTGTGAAGACAAGTTAGCACAAGAAGTGGTTGCACTAGATGTAGCAAGTCTTACACCAGTTGCAGAATATTTCGTGATTACACACGGTAAAAACGAAAAACAAGTACAAGCGATTGTCGATGCTGTAGAAGAAGCGGTTGAAAAAGAAGGCTTCGAAGTAAGAAGTATCGAAGGTAAAGATGGTGGTAAATGGATCTTGATGGACTTGAATGATGTCATTGTCCATGTATTCTATTATGCTGATCGCGAATTCTATAATTTAGAAAAATTATGGAGCGATGCACCAATCGTGAATATTGTGAGTGAAAACTAATGAACTATCAAAAATTTGCTCATGTATATGACCAAGTGATGGATCAACAACTCTACGATGAATGGACGGACTATGCAGTTCGTTCTTTTTCGCATAGTGCCAAAAGACCGGTTCGTAAAGTGATGGAACTTGCTTGCGGGACAGGAGAAGTATCTATGCGTCTTGACGATAAAGGATACGAAGTCATTGGCGTTGATTTATCCAAAAATATGTTAGAGATTGCTGAAAAGAAAGCGCAAGGTAGACATATCAAATGGCTTCAAGCGGATATGCGAGTATTGGAAGAGGTACCGACAACCGATGCAGTAACGCTGTTTTCAGATTCACTCTGTTATTTAACAGACTTTGAAGATGTCGTTTCGGTATTTGAAGCGGTATACGACCACTTAGAAGAGGGTGGAATTTTCCTCTTCGATGTTCATTCACTGCATCAAATGCAAGAAGTTTTCCCAGGATACCAATATCATTTTGTGGAAGATGATTTTGCGTTTCTATGGCAAAGCTATGAGTTAGACGAGCCAGGTAGCGTGGAACACGTCATCGATATGTATATTAAACAAGAAGATGGCAACTTGTATGAGCATTTCCAAGAAGTGCATGAAGAGCAAACTTTCCCTATTGAAATGGTTAAAGCCGCACTAGAGATGGTGGGTTTTACCGATATTATGGTGACGGCTGACTTTGGAAGAAGCCAAGTCCAAGAAACGAGTCCGCGTTGGTTCTTCCAAGCGGTGAAATGAGGCTTATGTATGAAAGTATGTGGAGTAATTGCTGAATTTAATCCATTTCATCAAGGCCATGCTTATCTGTTAGAACAAGCACGCGAAAAAACGGGTGCGGATGTTATTGTTGTCGTGATGAGCGGTAACTGGGTGCAACGTGGTGAACCTGCTATCGAACAGAAATGGAGTCGTGCAGAAGTCGCGCTTCAAAACGGAGCGGATGTTGTGATTGAGATGCCGACTGCGGTCAGCTGCCAAGCAACAGACCTCTTCGCAAGAGGCGCAGTAGAAATCTTGCAAAAGGTAGGGTGCCACTTCTTAGCTTTTGGTTGTGAAAGTGGAGATGCGGCTTTTTTTGAAGTAGCGGTATCTCAACGAAATACCATTGAAAAAGAAATTAGTCGTTTTGTAGAAGAGAACCGTTCACTAACTTTTGCTAGCCAATTAACACAGCTCGCTGTGAAAGAGTTTGGAGAAGCCAGTGCACTCGCAGAAGCCTTACAGTCTCCAAATCAACAGTTGGGACTAGCTTACGCCGTTGAAAATGCTAAGAGTGAACATCCAATGCAGATCGTTCCAATTACAAGAGTAGGAAGTGGACATTTGGATGATGAGTTAGACAAAACTGCTTTTGCCAGTGGAACAGCCTTACGAAAAGCGTTGAAGGGGAATCGCGTTGAGAAAGTATTACGAGAACAATTGTCTTATGTACAGTTTGATGAAGAAGAGTACGAAAACGATTGGAGTTCTTATTGGCCACTCTTGAAGAGTATCGTCTTAAGAAGTACTGACGAAGAGTTATGCGCCATTTATCAAATGGAAGAAGGTATCGAGAATCGCTTGAAGGAAGCTGTTCGAACAACTTCGACTATTGAGGAGTGTCTCCAACATCTCAAAAACAAACGGTGGAGCTGGGCAAGGTTGCAACGACTCCTCGTTTATGTTTTACTTGGAGTAACTAAAATGGAAATGGAAGACTATTGGAATACACCGTTTCATCAAGGTAAAGTCCTGGGGTTTACTTTAAATGGCCAAAAGTGGTTGAAGAATATGAGGGAAGTAGAGTCGTTCAATTTAATAACTAATTACGCAGCCTATAAAGATGAACGCCAAGAAAGTTGGGATTTATTGTATGATTTTTGGAATCCATCCAAGCAAATTTCTGCTACGGTCTTTAAGCCGATTCAAGTGAATAAGGAGATAGGATTTTAATCTCTGTATTTTCAAGCTTGTAAAGTAAAAAGCTTTGACAAACTTTCAATAAACTAGTATAATTCAGTATGTTGCTTTAGGGGTGAAAATTGTGAAAATATCAGTTAAACAACTTCAGGATTCTCAAGGGACTCCAACTTACTTTGATACAGAAATTAATGTGGAAGAGGCTTTAAAACAACGAGATGATTCCATTGTTGCTGTTTCGCCAGCATACATAAAAGGATTTCTTGTTTATCAAAGTCAATCAGTTGTAGCGCAATTTACTTGCGATGTTGATATCACACTTCCTTCATCCAGGTCTTTAGAGCCAGTGGTAGTTCCACTCCACATAGATATTGTGGAAAGATACATTCCGTCCCATCTCTCGGTTGATGAGAAAGAGCTAACAGAAATTGTGATGCCTCTTGATGGTGATTGGGTTGACCTTGAACCCGCTGTGGAAGATCATATTTTACTTTCAATTCCTTTACAAGTCTTATCGCAAGAGGAATTGAGTGAAGATAAAATGCCTTCAGGAAATGATTGGGAGGTTGTAACGCAAGAAGCTCTTGAAGAGCGACGCAAACAACAAAAAGAACAATCGGTTGATCCAAGGCTAGCGTCTTTACAGTCTTTCTTCGAAAAGGATGAGACTGAGAAGTAAAAAGCATTATGTAAAGAAGATTGATTAGGAGGTGTACAAAAATGGCAGTACCAAAACGTAAAACATCAAAAGCGAGAAAAGCAAAACGTCGTACTCACTTCAAATTAGAAGTTCCAGGATTGAGCGCATGCCCATCATGTGGAGCATTAAGAAAGAGCCATCACGTTTGTCCTGAGTGTGGTTCATACGACGGAAAAGAAGTTGTTTCTAAAGAAGCATAATCATAAACGTTACAAAACCTTAGACAGTTGTCTAAGGTTTTTTCTTTTTATAGTTAAGAAGCAAGATTTATCAAAAATGATCTGTATCATTTTTGATAAATTTAAAAATATTATGAGTTTTAAGAAATCTATTGTAAACTAGTAGTAATGGAGGTGAGTCAATGTTATTTTTTGAAATCGTACTATGGTTAGTATTTATTTTAAGTTTCGTGGGCTTCACGGTCGTTTTTGGAAATCGAATCTTCTATAATGAGACTCGCTTCATAACTATTCGTGAAATTATGACACCAATGCTGTTGTTGGTGTTACATACCACTAGTGTGAATGTCTATGGTTATTCTTGGTTTAGTTATGCTACATTAGGTTTTGCTCTTATTGGGTTAGCATTACTATATTTCAAATTAAAAAGAGGGAAACTAGTTCTTAGACCTTTCCTCCACCAATTATTTTCTATTTCGTTTTTATTTTTTGGATTGCTTGTCCTATTAGTACAAGTTGGAAGATTCTTCAAATAATTGTATAAAATCAATAGTTCTAAGCTCTTTACGCGGAAAGTGTAAAGAGCTTTTTTTGTGCACTAAAACATTCTATATGGGGAGAGAAAACTTTTTTAAACTTTTTTAGTAAAAAAGTGGTGAAAAGTGGTGGATTGTGGTAAACTATGGTTACTATATTATTGGAATGGAGGAGTCTGCATGTTAATCGGTGAATATCAACATACAATTGATGCAAAAGGACGTATGATCGTGCCTGCTAAATTTCGTGAAGATTTAGGATTCACCTTTATCGTCACACGTGGACTTGATGGCTGTTTATACGGTTATCCTCTCGAACAATGGGAGCTCATTCAAAATAAATTGAGAGACTTACCACAGTCTAAAAAAGATGCACGTGCTTTTACACGTTTTATGAACTCTGCTGCGATTGAAGTAGAATTTGACAAGCAAGGTCGTGTGAATATCTCTCAAACGTTACGCGCGTATGCGGGATTAGAAAAGAATTGTCGTGTTATCGGAAACAATGATCGTATTGAGATTTGGAATGAAGAACGTTGGCAAGAATATATTGCTGAAACAGAAGAGAATTTTGAGGAATTAGCCGAAAATATGATTGATTTTGGCTTTTAGAAAGGGAAGGGACCATGTTTAAACATATCACTGTATTGCTACATGAAACGGTAGATGCATTATCCATTAAGCCAGACGGAATCTACGTAGACTGTACACTGGGTGGTGCGGGACATAGTCAATACTTACTTAGCCAATTAACGACAGGGCATCTTTATTGCTTTGATCAAGATATGCAAGCCATTCAACATGCAAAGGCTCGTCTTGCTAAAGAAGTTTCTGAAGGAAAAGCAACTTTTATTCACGCAAACTTCCGTCAATTAAAGAAAGAACTTGGGAAACTAGGTGTTTCTAAAGTAGACGGAATCTTATACGATTTAGGAGTGTCTTCACCACAACTTGATCAGATTGAACGAGGATTTAGTTATCATCAAAATGCAAAGCTCGATATGCGAATGGACCAAAGTGCTCCGTTAACGGCAGAAGAGATTGTAAATGAATGGAGCTATGACGAATTAGTTCGTATCTTCTATCGTTATGGAGAAGAAAAGTTCTCGAAACAAATTGCTCGTAATATTGAACGTATTCGTGCTCAACACAGAATTGAAACAACCGGAGAATTAGTGGATATCATTCGAGATAGTATTCCTGCTGCTGCAAGAAGAAAAGGCGGACATCCTGCAAAAAGAATTTTCCAAGCGATTCGTATCGCGGTGAATGATGAATTAGCAGCGATAGAAGATTCCTTGGAGCAAGCCTTCGAAGTAGTTTCAGTTGGCGGAAGAATTAGCGTTATCTCTTTTCACTCATTGGAAGATAGAATCGTGAAAACGATGTTTAAACAACAAAGTACGGTTGAAAAAGCTCCGAAGAACTTACCGATTTTACCAACGGAAGAAGAAAAAGCTCCGTTTCAATTGGTGAATAAAAAACCAATTTTACCAAGTTTAGAAGAAATAACAGAAAACTCTCGTTCGCAAAGTGCGAAGTTAAGAGTCATTGAGAAAATTAAAGGATAATTTAGAAAGAAGGGATTACTAGTGGCATTAGCAGAAAAATATGTGGACACGTTGAATGTGAGCGTACCTAAGCAAACGCCTCTAGTTCGTAAGGGTCAAGAGGTTACTTCAATTCCTGAAGAAAAACAAAAAGCAAACTTAATGCAAGTTTTAATTCTTTCAGGAGTGGTTTTAGCGTTCTTAGCAACAATGACAATTGTCGCTAGCATGATTGTTGCTAATAAAAATAGACAATTACAGGACATTGAATCACAAACAACACTTATTCAACGTGAAAATAATACTTTACTTCAATCAACACAAGAATTGTCTCAATACGACCGTGTCAATCGTATCGCAAATGAACAAGGCTTGAAGATGAATGAAGATAATGTTAGGAATGTTGGACGATGAAAAAAACGAATAACAATAACATTGCGAGAAATAGGCGTCGAGCGAGCTTTATTTTAATGGGACTCGCTAGTGTCTTATTTCTCATTTTTTCTGTACGTTTCTTTAGAATTATGGTTTTAGGGAATATTCATAATGTAGATTTACGAGCAGAAATTAATGATAAAATTCATCAAAAAAGGACTTTAGCGGCTAAACGTGGAACCATCTATGATGCCAGTGGAAGTCCAATTGCGGTAGATGCAACAAATTATTCTATTTATGCAGTCTTGACCGATCAATGGAGTAAAAATGCAGAAACCCCAGATTATGTAACGGATATTAATAAAACAGCCGAGGCGTTGTCGAAACATATTTCTCTTTCTAAAGAGGAGATTGTAAAGATTTTAAGTCAGAAGGATGTTTCTCAAGTCGAATTTGGAAATGCTGGAAAAAATCTTTCGGTTCAAGTGAAAGATAAGATTGAAGCGGAGAAGCTTCCCGGAATTAAGTTTTCAGAGAGTCCAGCGAGATATTATCCAAATGGGATTTTTGCTTCTCATTTAATTGGATATACAGATTCTGTTGAGGAAACGGTAGATCATAAAACGACTATTTCTTTAGTTGGAAAGACTGGTTTAGAAGGCCTTTATAATGAACAATTAACCGGAACGGCAGGAGAAGTAGAATATACGGTTGATGGGAATGGCTATGTGATTTCGGATACTGAAAAAGTGACCAAACAACCAAAAGACGGAAAAGATATTACTTTAACATTGGATAAGAGACTTCAAACTTACCTAGAATCTTTAGTCAGCGCGGCAGATAAGCAGTATCAACCTGTTCAGATGACTGCAATGCTAGTGGATCCAAAAAGTGGAAATATTGTAGCGGCTACACAACGCCCAACTTATAACTCTACGACGAAAGAGGGAATTGATGTTCAGTGGAACAACCTTCTAACAGATCAAGCTTATGAGCCTGGATCAACCATGAAAGTTTTAGCTTTAGCTGCGGCAATTAATGAAGGGGTCTTTGATCCAAATGAAAGATATCAATCAGGAAGTGTAAAGATTTATACGGACTTAGTTAGGGATTATAATAAAGTAGGGTGGGGAAATATCACTTATTTAGAAGGTTTAGCCCATTCTAGTAACGTTGCCTTTGTTCATGTTATTCAAAAGATAGGTGTCGAAAAATGGAAACAATATTTAGAAGCATTTGGATTTAGTAAATCTACTAATTCAGGATTTGCAAATGAAATATCTGGTTCAAATCCATTTAATTCCTACTTACAACAATTATCTACTGGTTTTGGACAAGGGATTACGGTTACGGTGTATCAAATGATGCAAGCTTTTACTGCGATTGCTAATGGTGGACAAATGCAAAAATTACGTTTAGTGGATCATTTTACAGACTCTAATACCGATAAAGAAACACCAAATCCAGTAAACTCATTAGGAAAAGTCATTTCACCAGAGGCGGCTAAAAAAACACTCGAATATTTATATCAAGCAACTCGAATGAAAAATGGGACGGCTTATGAATTTAATATCGACGGAGAAGAAATAGCAGCTAAGACAGGGACTGCTGAAATTATTAATCCAGAGACAGGTAAATACTACTCCAGTGGAAACAATTATATTTTCTCTGTAGTTGGTTTTGCACCTTATAATGATCCAAAATATATTTTATATGTTACCGTTAAACAACCTCGGGTGGCTGTAACTGGAAATACAATTCTTAAAGAAATTTTCAATCCAATAATGAAGAGAAGCTTAGAATATTCAAGACTCTCTGAGTAAAAGAAGGAGGAAGACATGTTTGCGAAAGAACTAGCGGATTTATTAGTCATTAAACGAGTGGAAGGCTCTTTAGAAAATATCTTTGTAGATAAATTAGCTCAAGATTCGCGTAAAGTTGTGCCCAATACAATGTTTTTCTGTATCGAAGGTGTAACAGTAGATGGTCATCTTTTTGCGGGAAAAGCAAAGGAGTTAGGAGCCAATGTATTTGTTGCTTCTAAACCAATTAAAGAACAAGTTGGAGATTCCCCTGTGATTTATGTAAAAGATGTGACTCGAGTAATGACGTTATTTGCGAATCATTTCTATGGTTATCCTTCAGAGAATCTAAATATGATTGGGGTTACAGGAACAAATGGAAAAACGACTGTAACCCATATGGTGGACTATTTATTAGAAGAATTAGGAAAACCAACAGCATTGATTGGAACGATGTATCGTAAAATCGGTGAGGAACGTATTGAAACAAGAAATACAACACCAGAAATATTAACCGTGCATGAAACATTGCAAAAGGTTAAGGAAATTGGTGGAAATACCTGTATTATGGAAGTTTCTTCTCATGCTCTTCAATTGGGGCGCGTGTGGGGGATTGACTATAATGTGGCAGTATTTACAAACCTTACGCATGAACATTTAGATTTGCATAAAACAATGGAAAATTATGCGCATGCTAAGAGCTTACTATTCTCACAATTAGGAAATCATTCTAAAAACGAGAAGCCACGGGTAGCTATCCTAAATCGTGACCAGGAATATTTTGAGCAATTTGCATATTCTACATCAGCGGAAATTATTTCCTATGGCTTTACTGAAGAAGCAGATATTCGAGCTACTGAAATTGAGAGCAATGGAGCGATGACAACTTTTGTAGTAACCGTGAATGGTGAAAAACTTCCAGTAATGATTCCAATGATTGGATTATTTAATGTTTACAATGTGTTGGCGGCGTTTGGAGTAGCGATGGTTAATGGAATTCCTTTACGAAAGGCGATTGAAAAAATTGCCAAGTTCCCTGGTGTAGGTGGACGAATGCAATTAATCCAAAAAGGCCAGCCATTCCAAGTCATTATTGACTTCGCTCACACCCCAGATGGGTTAGAAAATGTGTTGTCAACGCTCGAAGAAGTAAAAATAAATCGTGTAATCACAATTATGGGACATAGTGGAGGAAATCGGGATTCAAGTATGAGGCCAGAACTTGGAGAGATTGCTTTTGAAAAATCGGATTATGTGATTTTAACGGCAGACAATCCTAGACAAGAGTCTTTAGAAAAAATTTACTCTGAAATCGTATCAGGTAGAAAAAACGAAAATACTCCATATGAATGTGTAGATGATAGAAAACAAGCAATAGAACGAGCCCTAGAACTCGCACAAGAAGGAGATATCTTGTTATTTGCGGGTAAAGGTGTTGAACCTTACCAAGTGATTGGCGAAGAATATATTCCTTACAATGAAGTTGAGATGGTGGTTCAAGCGCTTGAAAAATTAGGGTACAAGAACTAGGGTAGAAAAAGGAGAGTATTATGATTGAAATCATTTTAGCAGTCGGGTTATCGTTTCTAGCAACGGTAATTGCCGAACCACATTTTATTCAATTTATGAAAATGAAACAGTTAGGACAAACGACTTTAGATGAAGGGCCATCTTGGCATAAAGCTAAAAGCGGAACACCAACGATGGGTGGACTAGTTTTTCTTTGTATGATTAGTTTATCTAGTTTAATTATGGGGGCAGTTTTTGGTCATTTCAATTTTGTTTTATTAAGTGGAGTTATCGGCTTTGCTTTCTTTGGTTCTATCGGATTTCTTGACGATTATATTAAAGTGTTTAAGAAACAAAATGAAGGATTAAAGAGTCACGAAAAATTTGCTCTTCAATTATTCGGAGCTGCAATTTTTGTGGCACTGTATCTTTTAAGTGGAAACCAACCTCTTATTTACCTTCCGTTGTTTGGAGAAGTAAATAGTATTATTGTTTTTGCGTTATTCACAATTATTTGGATTGCAGGTTTTTCAAATGCAGTGAATTTAACAGATGGTTTAGATGGATTAGCCACTTCAACAAATATTATTGCATATGCAACTTACGGAATTATCGCAACTCATGCAGGTCAAAATTCAATTGCTGTATTTTGTTTCTGTGTAGTAGGGGGATTAGCAGGCTTCTTATTATTCAACTGGAAACCGGCGAAAGTCTTCATGGGTGATGTTGGTTCATTAGCTCTTGGAGCAGGACTTGCAATTATTTCTATTATGCTTCATAAAGAATGGACCTTACTTCTTGTTGGGATTATTTTCGTTTTTGAAACTCTTAGCGTTATCCTGCAAGTAGGGTCGTTTAAATTAACAGGAAAACGAATTTTTAAAATGAGTCCTATTCATCATCATTTTGAAATGAGTGGATGGAAAGAAGTGAAAATCGTTTCAGTCTTTAGTGCTGTCGGTTTCGTTGCGGGGCTAATTGTTGCAATTATTTTCTAAGAGAATTAACATATTTTAACGGAGAGCTGGCCATTTTTGTCCAGCCTTTCTCCATATACATATTAAAAAGAGAAAATTGGAGGAATCATTGTGCGGAATACACATGCATTTGAAAATAAAAAAGTACTAGTCATTGGACTTGCTAAAAGTGGAGTGAATGTAGCGAAATTGCTATACCATTTAGGAGCAGATGTGACGGTGAACGACCGAACACCACTTGAAGAAAGTGTTGACGCACAAGGGTTAGTTGCTGAAGGGGTTAAAGTGGTTTCTGGGGGGCATCCACTAGAGTTACTTGATGGAGACGTGGATTTCGTTGTTAAAAACCCAGGGATTCCTTATTCAAATCCTTTAGTAGCCAAAGCTGTTGATAAAGGGTTACCAGTTTATACTGAAATTGAAATTGCACAACGTGTCATGGAAGGAACGGTTCTTGGTATTACAGGTTCTAATGGAAAAACCACGACAACTACACTAACAAACTTAATGCTACAAGAATCATTTCCTGAAAGAAGAACTTTTGCTTGCGGAAATATCGGAGTACCTTTATCGCAACTAGCAGAAGATTCAAAAGAAACAGATATTTATGTCACTGAATTATCAAGTTTTCAATTAATGGGAATTAAAGATTTTCGTCCTAAAGTAGCGTGTATCGTGAATATCTTTAGTGCGCATTTGGACTATCATGGATCTCGCGAAGAGTATGTAAAAGCGAAATTACAAATCACTAAAAATCAAACAGAAGAGGATTTCCTTGTTTACAATGCGGATTTCCCAGAATTATATGAGTTTATTAAAGGCCATACAAAAGCAACCTTAGTACCTTTCAGCCGCAAATCGGTCTTAGAACACGGTGCTTATGTGGATGAAACTACGATTTACTTTAATAGGGAAGCCGTAATGCCAATCGAAGCCATTCAAGTACCTGGCGTTCAAAATGTGGAAAACGTGTTAGCCGCAGTCGCGATTAGTAAATTACAAGGAGCAACCAATGAAGGAATTGAAAAAGCAGTTCGTTCATTCCATGGAGTAAAACACCGTACACAATATGTGAAGACAATTGAAGGTCGTAAATTCTACAACGACTCAAAAGCAACAAATATCATTGCAACACAAACAGCGTTACGTAGTTTTACAAATCAATCTGTTGTATTGATTGCGGGTGGATTAGATCGAGGAAATAGTTTTGAGGAATTAGAACCCTCTCTTGGAAATGTCCGTGAAATGGTCGTTTACGGAGAAACAAAAGAGAAGTTGAAAGCGACTGCTGAAAAACTATCGATTCCAGTAACTGTAGTAGAAACATTAGAAGAAGCAGTGCCAAAAGCGTATGCAGCTAGTCGTGAGGGAGAAATTGTATTGCTTTCACCAGCGTGTGCAAGTTGGGATCAATTCGCTAACTTTGAAGTACGTGGCGATTGTTTCATTGAAGCAGTAGAGAAACTGTAATTTATAGGAGAAAAAAGATGAGAGTATTAGTTTCAGGAGGAGGAACGGGTGGACATATTTACCCAGCTCTTTCCTTAATGAATTATTTGAAAGAAAAAGACCCTTCAACAGAGTTTCTCTATGTAGGAACTGAACGCGGATTAGAAAGTACCATCGTTCCAAAAGCGGGATATGATTTTAAAACGATTAAGATTCAAGGAATCGTTCGTTCATTATCGTTAGAAAACTTTAAGACATTATGGTATTTCTGTACAAGCTATTTTAAAGCAAAAGAAATCGTAAAAGAGTTCAAACCAGATATTGTAATCGGTACTGGAGGATATGTATGCGCGCCGGTATTATACGCAGCAGCAAACATGGGAATTCCAACGATTATTCATGAGCAAAACAGTTTAGCAGGAATCACCAATAAATTCTTAGCAAGAAAAGTGTCTAAGATTGCAATTTGCTTCGATGCGGTTCGTAAAGATTTTGCAAAATACGAAGATAAAGTGGTCATGACAGGAAATCCTCGTGGACAAGAGCTAGCAAATGCTGTTCGTGATGATGCTTATCTAGATTCACTTGGAATCAAAAAAGAAAAACCGATTGTATTAATCTTTGGGGGAAGCCGAGGCTCATTACGAATGAACGAATCATTCTTAGAAGCTTTAGAGGAATTAGAAGCAAAAGATTATCAAGTGGTTATGGTGACCGGGCAAGTGCATTATGACAAAATCAACAATCATATTACAAGTTTGAAAAAACCATTGCAAAATGTCACAGTTTTACCATATATTAATAATATGGTGCAAATGTTCCAAAACACAGATTTAGTAGTTTGTCGTAGTGGAGCAACAACATTGATTGAATTAACAGCTTTAGGATTACCAAGTGTTTTAATTCCAAGTCCGTATGTGACTGAAAATCACCAAGAAGCCAATGCAATGTCATTAGTTGAAAAAGATGCAGCGACTATGATTTTAGAGAAAGATTTAAATGGACAAAGTTTAGTTGCAGAAATTGATCGTATAATGGAAGATGAACCAAAACGTCTACAAATGGCCAGCAATTCCAAAGCTTTGGGAATTACCGATGCTTCAACGAGACTTGAAACAATTATTCATTCTCTAGTGAAATAAAGATAGAAGGAGGAGAATATGTTTAATCGAAAGGCACCAAAAAAAGCTCCTCCGCGTGAATTAACACCTTGGGAGTTAGCGCAGCAAAATTCGTCTTTTTCTAGAGGAGAAGAGGACGTTCCAAAAGAGGAGGTTCATCCTCCCAAAAAAGAACCCAAACCTAAAAAGAAAAAGCCTGAATCAAAAGGAATTACGAATGCAACACTGTTAAAAGGAATTTTTATTGTGTGTTTAGCTTGGAGTATTTATTTTATTTCTCCACTATCAAAAGTTTCTGAGATTGAGGTAGTAGGATTAAGCCAAGTTCCTGCTGAACTAGTTCAAGAGAAAGATGGAATTGTCAAAGGGCAAAGTATTTGGACGATTTTAGCCAATCGTACACGTACCGCAACACTTTTAAAAGCTGCCAGTCCAAAAATTAAAGATGCTTCTATTGAATTAGTAGCATGGAATAAAATACGTTTGAATATTGAAGAAAATCCTGCTATTGGTTATTTTAAAACGGAAGAGAAAACATTTGAACTTCTTGCTGATGGTCAAACAATCGAAGTGGAAGCAAATCTTTCTACTGAAGAATATCCAGAATTAGTAGATTTTACTGAAGAAACTCAATATAAAACTCTAGCGAAACAATTAGAAAAAGTTTCTAGTAGTATTATTCGAGAGATAAAAGAAATTCAATATCCAAACGATATTAAAAATCACCAAAAAATTTATTTGAAGATGAAAGATGGAAATCGAGTCATCGGAAATTTGAAGGATATTGGGGATAAATTAGTGTATTATCCATCAATTGCAAAACAGTTGAATGGTAAAAAGGGAACCGTTGATATGGAAGTGGGAATATACTTTACACCGGATACAACGATTCGATAAAAAAGTCTTAAAACTCGCTCATATGTTTTTTGTAGTGAACGTAATTGTGTTAAAATATAAGGAGTATCACTAACAAAATTAACATTAAAAATGAATTATGAATAATCGTATAGGAGGTTTCAATAAACGTGAAAAATCAGGGAATTTATGTGAGTTTAGATATTGGAACCACTTCAATAAAAGTTGTAGTAGCTGAGTATGTCAGAGGACAATTAAATATTATTGGAGTCGGCAATGAAAAATCAGAAGGATTGAGCCGTGGAGTCATCGTAGATATTGATGAAACAGTTGAATCTATTCGAAAAGCAGTACGACAAGCAGAACAAAAATCAAATATTCAAATCAAGGACGTTATCGTTGGAATTCCAAGTAATCAAATTTCAATCGAACCTTGTCATGGAATGATTGCCGTATCAAGTGAAAATAGAGAAATTACAGATGTGGATGTATACAATGTGATTTCTGCTGCAAAAGTTCGTTCAGTTGCACCTGAACGCGAAATTATTTCTGTTATTCCAGAAGAGTTCATCGTGGATGGATTTGACGGAATTAAAGATCCTCGTGGAATGATTGGTGTTCGTTTAGAATTATTTGCGAGCATGATTACAGGGCCTAAGACGATTGTTCATAATATTAAACGTTGTATTGACAAAGCTGGATTAAATATTGAAGAAATGGTGATTCAACCATTAGCGATTAGTCAAGTAGCATTAACTCCAGGTGAAAGAGAATTTGGAACAATTTTAATTGATATGGGTGGTGGCCAAACAAGTGCTTCCGTTATGCATGACAATCAGTTGAAATTCTCATTTGTGGATCAAGAGGGTGGAGATTTTGTATCAAAAGATATCTCAATCATCTTGAATGCAAGCTTTGAAAATGCTGAACGCATTAAACGTGAATATGGATATGCAATCTCATCAGAAACGAGTGCAGATGAATTCTTCCCAGTTGAAACAATTGGAAAGAAAGATCCAATAAAAGTAGATGAACATTACTTATCAGAAATTATTGAAGCTCGTGTCGTTCAAACTTTTGAAACGGTAAAACGTGCTCTAGACCAAGTGGAAGCATTAAAACTTCCAGGAGGAATCGTGTTAACGGGTGGAGCTTCTTCACTTGCAGGAGTTCAAGAGTTAGCACAAGAAATTTTTGGAGTACAAGTGAAAACTTATATTCCTGAGCAAATGGGAATGAGAAATCCTATTTATGCAACAAGTATGGGGTTAATTCAATATGCTGCAAGCTTAGACGATGTTCACCGTATCGCACAAAAAGGGAAACCTGGTGTAGAACAACGTCCAGTACAAAGCACTCCAAAAAGTGCACCTGTACAAGTTCAACCAACAGCTCCAGTTCAGCAACCACAAGATGTTGAACAAGAAGCAAGTGGTGAAGAACAAGGGTTTGGAGCAAAAGTGAAGAACTTCTTTAAAATGTTTATTGACGAAAATTAAGAAGAGAACCAAGGAGGAAATATAATGGATTTCGAATTCGATACAAATTTAGATGGCGCAGTTATTAAAGTCATTGGTGTTGGTGGTGCTGGTAACAACGCTGTTAACCGTATGATTGCAGAAGGAGTACAAGGTGTAGAGTTCATCGTAGCAAACACTGATACTCAAGCTTTAAGAAACTCAGAAGCTGAAACTAAAATTCAATTAGGACCAAAATTAACAAAAGGTTTAGGGGCTGGATCATTACCTGATATTGGTCTAAAAGCTGCAGAAGAAAGTGAAGAACAAATTCGCGAAGCTTTAGTTGGCGCGGACTTAATCTTCGTTACTGCTGGTATGGGTGGAGGTACTGGTACAGGTGCTGCACCAGTTGTTGCTCGTATTGCAAAAGAGTTAGGCGCATTAACAGTGGGGGTTGTTACACGTCCATTTAGCTTCGAAGGACCAAAACGTGGTCGTTTCGCTGCAGAAGGTGTTGCACAATTAAAAGCAAACGTAGATACATTAGTAACGATTTCAAATAACCGCTTATTAGAAATCGTTGATAAAAAGACTCCTATGTTAGAAGCTTTCCGTGAAGCTGATAATGTATTACGTCAAGGGGTACAAGGAATCTCTGATTTAATTACTGCACCAGGTTATGTTAACTTGGACTTTGCAGACGTGAAGACAGTGATGAAAGATCAAGGATCAGCATTAATGGGGATTGGTGTTGCTAGTGGTGAAAACCGTACAGCAGAAGCTACGAAGAAAGCTATTTCTTCGCCATTATTAGAAGTATCGATCGATGGAGCAGAACAAATCTTATTAAATATCACTGGTGGCGCAGACTTAACATTATTTGAAGCACAAGACGCTTCTGATATCGTTGCAGCAGCTTCAACAAGTGAAGTAAACATTATCTTCGGTACTTCAATCAATGAAAACCTAGGAGATGAAGTCATTGTTACTGTTATCGCAACAGGAATTGACGAGGAGCGTAAACACGAAAAAAAGTCAGTAACTCGCGCTAACCGTTCTCCATTTACAAGCAGTACTTCAACTCGTAAAGATTTAGGGAATAACCCTCAAACTTTCCAAGAGAAACAAGTACCTTCAAAACCACAAGTTGTTGAAGAAAAGAAAGCAGAAAAAGACTTGTTTGGTGACTGGGATATTCGTCGTGAAACTACAGTGCGTGATACTTCTTCATCAACTGATGCAGATTCACCATTTGCGCAAAGCAATTTTGTAGAAGCTCCTTCTGAGCCAAAACAAGCTGAAAATGATGGATTAGATACTCCGCCGTTCTTCAGAAAAAGAAACAGAAATTAATGAGTATCATTAAACAGAATGTAAGTCGTATTATGAACTTGGTTGCATCTTCTTGTAACCAAGTTCATAGACTATCTGAGGAAGTTTGTCCTATTGTTGTGACGAAAAATCGCTCTCAGGAAGAAGTTCAAGAGATGTATGACTTGGGTTTTCGACATTTTGCGGAGAATCGTGTTGAAAAACTACTTGAACGGCAGGAACAATTTCCCGAAGAGGATATTTTCTGGCATTTAATCGGTCCTTTGCAAAAGCGTAAAGTAAAACAAGTTATTAATCGAATTGATTTATTTCATGCTCTTGATAGACTCTCCATTATGAGTGAGATTGATAAACGACTCGAGCAACCTTTGGACTGTCTGTTAGAAATAAATGTCTCTGGTGAGGAAACGAAACATGGTTTTTCACCTGAAGAGGCTTTTGGCGCTTATAAGGAGAGTAAGCAGTATGAAAAAATTCATATTGTTGGGCTAATGACGATGGCGCCTTATAAAGCAAGCGATGAAGAAATTCGCTTCTTTTTTTCGCGTTTAGCACAATTAGCTAAAAAGATTGAAGAAAAGGAAAACCTATCACAACCACTCCTGTTAAGTATGGGAATGAGTAGTGATTTTCCAATCGCTATCCAGTGTGGCGCAACATATATTCGAATTGGCACAAGCTGGTTTGAAACGGAGGAAGAATAATGGGATTCATGAATCGTGTCAAAAACTTTTTAAGTCCTGAAGATGATTATTATGAAGAGGATGATCAGTTTGAATATGTTGAAGAGACTGAGGATAATACTCAGACTCCACTTCGTTCTAGATCGAATCCTTCGAATGTCGTGCCTTTCCAAAGCCCAGGAGTAAAGAAAACATCTAAAATTTATGTGGTGGAACCTAGCGTTTATTCTGAAGCGGAACGTATAGCAGATGCTCTCTTAAAAGGGGAAGCAGTACTAATCAACTTTAAACGGATGGAGCCAAAAGATGCAAAACGTGTCATTGATTTTGTAGTTGGAGTGGCGTATGCTATTAACGGCGATGTTCAAAAGGTAAGAGATGAAATTTTTATCTGCTCACCAGCGAATTTTCAAGTACAAGGAAACTTTGACGAGGAAGCAGGAGATGTTTTTCGACGTCCTGAGTTTTAAAGGAGGAATATTATGGCAAATGAATTTATTTCAGGGATTACACTTATAGCAACTTATTATACATTATTTTTAATATTATATGGATTGAATATTTATTGGAATCTCTATCTTCCAACGTTTGTTGAGGATTTTCTTGATAAAGTGTGTAGACCTTTTGTAAGTCTATTTAAGAATGTAAGAATTGGAAATTATAGTTTAGCATTATTGACTTCAATCGTTGTTGTATTTTTCGGTAATTTATTAATTGTTAGTTTAATACGTTTGATTTTTTAACAAGGTGAAGGACTATGGAGACTGGAATTGAACAACATTTTAGAAAAGAGGAAATCCCTTTTCTAAAGCAAGTTGAAGAATGGGTAGAAGAAGTACGTTTACAGTATGCGCCCGTATTGACAAATTATCTTGATCCACGCCAACAGTTTATTGTGGAGGCAATCGTGGGTCAGTATGATGATGTTCGTTACTACTTTGATGGCGGGTATATTGATGCTGAACGAAAACGTTGTATGATTAGCCCGGATTATTATGAGCCAACTTTAGAGGATTTCGAAAATGCTCTTTTTCATATTCAATATCCGAAGAAATTCGCAACACTGGGGCATGGTAAGATTCTTGGGTCACTGATGAGCCTTGGGTTTGACCGTAGTCTGATTGGCGATATTATTTCTAACGGAGAAGACTGGCAATTATTCTGTGCTCAAAATATGAAAGAATATATCAAACAACAGCTAGAAAAAATTGGGAAAGTTGCTGTAAGGCTTGAAGAAGTCGACTATACGAAATTAATTGTACCAGTGGATCATTGGACAAATATTCAAACAGTTGTAAGTTCTCTTCGTTTAGATACAGTGATTGCTTCCGTATTTAATGTGTCAAGACAGCGTTCAAAAGAAATGATAGAAAGTGGTAAAGTAAAGGTGAATTGGACCGAAGAGAATCGCCCGGACTTTATGCTGGAAATTTTAGATATTGTATCCATTCGCGGATATGGACGCCTTCAAATTCAAAAAATCGAAGGGCGAACCAAAAAAGATAAAATTAAAATCGAACTTGGTCTTTTAGAAAAAAATAAAAAATAAAGGGGAGTTATTTATGTCAATTACACCAAACGATATTCATAATAAAGATTTTTCAACAAAATTCAAAGGCTTCGATCCAGAAGAAGTTAATGAGTTTTTGGATGAAGTAAAAAAAGAATTAGAACATTTAATTCGTGAAAAT
Organism: Granulicatella sp. HMSC30F09; assembly: GCF_001806915.1. Taxonomy (NCBI): domain Bacteria; kingdom Bacillati; phylum Bacillota; class Bacilli; order Lactobacillales; family Carnobacteriaceae; genus Granulicatella; species Granulicatella sp. HMSC30F09. The sequence goes on from NZ_KV786416.1 coordinate 28,251, forward strand.
AAAGATTTAGAAAAACGCGTGAAATTTAATGAAGAAAAAGTAGAATACTTTACTTCTATTCAAGAAACTTTGAATAAATCTATTATTGTAGCTCAAGAAGCAGCAGACAGATTACGTGAAAATGCGCGTAAAGATGCGGAAATCATTATTTTTGAAGCAGAAAAAACAGCTGAGGAATTATTAAAAGAGGCAGCTGAAAAAGCGACTCAAATTAATCGTGAAACAGACGCAATTAAGAAGGAAACGCGTATTTTCCGTCAACGTCTTCAAATCTTAAGTCAAACACAATTAGAAATGATTAAAAATGAAGAGTGGGATATGGTGTTAAATACACCTTCACAAATTGAAGTGACACCACCGACAATTGATTCAATTATCGAAAAACGTGCTAAAAGAACTGAGCACCTTACTGAAGAAGAACAACAATAATCAATTTAGAAGGGGACCAAAAGGAGGTCTCCTTTTTCGATAGAAAGAGAGAAAACGATGGAAATTTGGTTTAGTGAAACAGCTAAAGATAAACTATTAAAATTAATGAATGAAAAAGGATTAACAGATGTTTTTTTCGTTATGGATTATGCTGATGGAGATAGTCCTTTCTACGACGAAGGCGGAGGATGTCATTGCCAAGTTAATGAGAAGTATCATTTAGTCATTTTAAAGAAAGAAGAGGAGTCTACTTTACATCGAAAGTTCGACAAGTTATTAGAGACTAATTTGGGAAAAGTTTATGTCTCTAGTCGCTATGAAATGATGTTTGACCAGAAAAATGTAGTCGATTATAGTGTGGATAAATATGGGTTTTACTTAAAGAGTGAGGCAGGAATCTTATCCATGAGACTCAATATTGATTTTATAGCGTAAAAAGATGAGCATGTGCTCATCTTTTTTTGTATTTAAGGATTTCTTTACTTTAAAAAGCTTGTACCTTCATTGAATACATAGTATACTATTTTTGTTCACGAAAACAAAAGAGGTGAATTTTATGAACAAAGTTAATTTAGATTTGTTGAAATTAATCAAAAAGAACGCTATTCATAATCAACGAGAATTGGCAGATTTATCAGGTTATTCTCTGGGACTGGTGAATCGTGAAATTAAAAAATTAAGAGAATTAAAGCTAGTCGATGAAGAATTTCGAATTTCTAGTAAGGCAAAAACGTTATTCAAAAAAAATAAACCTAAAAATGCAGTAATCTTGGCAGCTGGCTTTGGGATGCGAATGGTTCCCATCAATACAGAAACGCCAAAAGGACTTCTAGAAGTCAAAAATGAACCACTTATTGAGCGATTGATTAAACAATTACAAGAAGTGGGAGTATCAGATATCACTGTGGTCGTAGGCTTTATGAAAGAACAGTACGAGTATTTAATCGATGATTTTCAAGTAAAATTAGCAGTGAATCCAGATTATGCTACGAAAAATAATTTTTATTCATTACAACGAGTTGCTGGAATTTTAGGAAACACGTATATTGTCCCTTGTGACTTGTGGTCTGAGGAGAATCCCTTTGAAGAGGATGAATTATACTCTTGGTATTTAATGGGACATGAGGAAGTGGAACAAAGCTATTTTAGAGTGAATAAAAAGCAAGAAATTATCACGAGCGAGAAAAGAAGAAAAGGAAATCGTCCTTACGGAATTTGCTATCTTGCTGAAAAAGAAGCTAAAGTGGTGACCAAACAATTAAATATAGCTGCTGAAGAAAAAAGGCATGAAAAATCTTTCTGGGAAGTTACTTTAGAGGATAAAGATAAAAAGTACATTGTATATCCAAAAATGATTGATGATAAAAAGATTGCTGAAATTAATACTTACGAGCAGTTACGTGAAATCGACCATTCCTCCAGTCATTTAGAAACAGATGCTTTAATCAACATTTCAAAAGCATTAGGAGTACCTTTAGAGGAAATTGTAAATATTGAAGTATTAAAAAAAGGAATGACGAATCGTAGTTTCTTATTTACTTGTAAAGAACAAAAATACATTATGCGTATTCCAGGAGAAGGAACGGATCATCTCATCAATCGTAAGGAAGAAGCTGATGTATACCGCGTGTTAGAAGGCAAAAAAATCTGTGACGATGTTGTATATATGAATCCTGAGAATGGATATAAGATTACAGCCTATCTAGATGGAGCACGCTCTTGTGATAGTGAAAATAAAGAAGATTTGAAACGTTGTATGGCAAAACTTCGTGAGTTCCATGCGTCTAAACTGAAAGTCGCTCATACATTTGATCCATTTAAACAAATCGTGTTTTATCAAAGTTTATGGAACGGTCAAGCGTCTTACTATAAAGATCATGAAAAAACGCAAAATGAAATATTAAGCTTAAAGAGTTTTGTAGAAAAATATAAAAAGGAGCCAGTTCTAAGCCATATAGATTCAGTCTACGATAATTTTCTTTTCACGAAAGAAGGAGATATTCGACTGATTGACTGGGAATATGCAGGAATGCAAGATCCACATATCGATATTGCAATGTTTTGTATTTATGCGGGATATGACCGTAAACAAGCAGACGAATTAATGGACCTTTATTTTGAAGGAAAATGCGAAAAGATGACGCGTATTAAAATTTATGCGTATATGGCCGTTAGCGGAATGCTTTGGAGCAACTGGTGCGAATATAAACGCACACTAGGTGTTGATTTTGGTGAATATTCACTCATGCAATATCGTTATGCCAAAGACTTCTATCGCATTGTGCAAGAAGAATTAGCAAAAGAGGAAAAATAATGACACATACGATTAAACGAGCAATTATAATGGCTGCGGGAAAAGGGACACGAATGCGTCCAATAACTAATGAAATCCCAAAACCATTAGTAAAAGTAAATGGGAAAAGAATGATTGATACGGTAATCGATGCCTTATATGAACAAGGAATTCAAGAGATTTACGTGGTTGTCGGTTATTTAAAGGAAAAATTTTCTGAGTTAAAAGCAGATTATCCAAATATTACCATTGTAGAAAATCCTTATTTTGATATTGCCAACAATATTTCTTCTCTTTATGTTGTCAGAGGTCATCTAGAAGAAGCCATTATTTTAGATGGAGATCAGTTAATTTTTAACAGTGAGATTTTACATCCAGAGTTCACTCGCTCAGGTTACGCATGTATTCCAGTAGAAAACGGGACGCAAGAGTGGCTCATGCAAGTGAATACAGATGGAGTAGTTACCAGCTGTAGTCGTACTGGTGGAGAAAAGGGATGGCAATTATATAGCATTTCTCGTTGGACGAAAGAAGACGGACAAAAGTTAAAACATCATTTGGAAATCGAGTTTGAAGAAAAGAAACATCATGACATTTATTGGGATGATGTAGCGATGTTTTGTTACCCCACAGAATATGAAATGGGCATCTACCCAATGCAACAGGGAGATATCGTAGAAATCGATAGCTTGGAAGAATTGGTAACAATGGATGCATCGTATCAAACTTTATTAGAGGAGGCTCATTATGAATAATGAATTGGAGAAAAAATCGTTAAGAGATGAAATTGACTGGATTGCTACACTAGTACCATTATTTGGAGTATTATTTCTAGGACTATTATTTTTGATATTCCCGGATTCTAGTTCTGCAGTACTTGAAGGAGTTCGAGGTTTTCTAGGAGACCAATTCAGTATTTATTATGCCATGTTAGGAGTTGGTGTATTCCTGTGTAGTATGTATGTAGCTTTCTCTAAATATGGACGTATTGTATTAGGTGGGAATAAATCTAAAGTAGAATACTCAAATTTCCAATGGGGAGTGATGATTTTTACTTCTACGATGGCAGCAGATATTGTGTTCTATGCCATGATTGAATGGGCACTCTATGCGCAAGAGTCTTATCTTGGAGAGCTTGGTAGCATTCAAAAATGGGCTTCGACATTCCCATTATTCCACTGGGGACCTATTGCCTGGGGATTCTACATTATGTTAGCCGTCGCTTTTGGATTTATGTTACATAATCGAAAAGTAGAAAAACAAAAATTCTCTGAAGCTTGTCGTCCTCTTTTGGGAGATAAAGTAGACGGATGGATGGGAAAAGTCATTGACTTAATCGCTATCTTTGCATTAATTGCAGGAACAGCAACAACGTTCTCACTAGCGACCCCACTTCTTTCAGCGGCTATGAGCCAAGTGTTTGGAATTCAAAATTCGAAACTAATTACGATTGTTGTATTATTGTTAATTGCAGTAGTTTATACTAGCACTGTTATGTTAGGAATGGAGGCTGTCTCAAAATTAGCAGCCATTTGTACGTACTTATTCTTTGCACTTCTCGCTTATTTCCTATTCCTAGGAGGAGAGACCGTTTATATTTTAGAAACAGGATTTAGCGCAATTGGAAATCTTGTTCAAAACTTTATCGGAATGTCCACATGGTTAGATCCACTTCGCGAGACAAGTTTCCCTCAAAAATGGACGATTTACTACTGGTCTTATTGGATGGTATGGTGTGTAGCGACGCCATTCTTTATCGGTAGTATTTCAAAAGGCCGTACTGTTAAAAATACGGTTCTTGGTGGATATGCATGGGGAATCGCAGGAACATTTACAGCATTTATTATTCTTGGGAACTACGGACTTGCGCAACAATTAAAGCATGGCTTAGATATTACAGGAATTTTAAATACAAATGCGGATTATGCTGCAGCAATTCTTAAAATTTTTGAGACAATGCCATTAGCGAATATTGGATTGCTACTTCTGGCTGTTACAATGATTGCTTTCTACGCGACGACGTTCGATGCATTAACACTCGTAGTTTCTGCTTATTCTTATAAAGAATTAACGCATACGCATGATAGTGATAAGCGTGTTCGTATGTTTTGGTCATTAGTACTGATTTTATTCCCAATCGCATTGATTTTCTCTGAAAATTCAATGTATAATCTTCAGTCGGTAGCCATTATTGCAGCCTTCCCAATTGGGATTATTATCATTATGATTATTGCAAGCTTCTTTAAAGATGCGAAGGACTATTTGAAATCGTAGTTGGCAATGACTATGAATCTATGACGGATATAGGAATAGTAGCTGTAATGGGATACCGGTGCAAGCCTTGGTCTTGCACCTTTAAAGCCTCAAAGAGGGAGTAAGGAATAAATTCCTAACTCCCTCTTATTCGTTTTAATATCCTTCCCATTACTGTTACTATTAAATCCGTAAGATTCATAGTCATTTAGCGAGAATTTTAAATAGTGCAAATTGGAATAAATTGAAAATAAAAATAACCTATTGTTTAAAGTCATTATGGCTTTAAGCAATAGGTTTTTATGTTAGTGATGGTGATGGCAATTACATTGCCCAGGCAGGCAGTTGCACGAAACAGAAGTAGGGGCGGTGGCCGCTTTTTCTTTTAAGGCATTCACTAATACTTTAATGTCCTCTTGGCTTAAGGTTGCTTTATTGATTAGAGTGTGTAGTAAATTCCCATTTTGTTTGTGGCACACTTGTTCAAGAAGGGCATCCGTCTCTTGGTCGAGTTGCTCTTTTTCCAAAATCGTAGCAGAATAGTGGAAGGGTTTCTTTCGATTATCGATTTGAATATAGCCTTTCTTTGTGAGGCGAATAATCAGTGTTTTTACAGTTGATTCACTCCAAGGGAATGATTTCTGCAGTTGTTCGATGATAAATCCACTTGTACTACTTGGGTTTGCCCATAATACGCGCATGACTTGGCGTTCCGAAGGGCTCATTGGTTGAAATTCAGTCATAGTGTAGAACTCCTTTCATTTTTAGTCTACAATCGTCGACTGATTCTGTCAATATTTCGAATAAGAATAATACTAAATATCGAAAAACACTGATTTCACTAACTATATTTTGTGTTGTCTACAAAGAATGATACAAAATGTTGTAAAAAAATTGCAAAAAGGAACTAGACTAGATATAATTAACTTCGTGAGTTTCAAGTGAGATTGGAATGCATTTTCTTGTATTTCTATTTCGGAATGGAGATATTGTGAAAGTCGTTTATTTATCACTAACTGGAAAAACAAGACAATTTGTAAAAAAATTGGGTTGGGATTTTGTTGAAATTTCTAAGAAAAATCCTACAGTACAAATGAAAGAGCCTTATATCGTCATTACACCAACTTATGGAGAGCAAGTGGCGAATTTTTTTTACGAATTTATTGATTTTGAAGAAAACAGAGAGCTGTTAATGGGAGTTGCTGGTTCAGGGAATCGCAATTTTAACACGAGTTTTTGTTCGAATTCTAAAGAGTTAGCGAGAAGATATGATGTTCCTTTACTTCATTGTTTTGAAAACCAAGGTACAGATAAAGATGTACAAATACTAATAGAAAAGGTGAGAGAGATTGGATAGTCCAAAATTAATGAACAAGACTCAAGAAGTTACATACTTCGCATTAAACAATGAGTTAAACCGTCCAGTTGATGGGAAAATTCCATTGCATAAAGATCGTGAAGCGGTTCGTGCGTTCTTCTTAGAACACGTAAACCCAAATACAGTTTTCTTCTATACATTAGATGAAAAACTAGATTACTTAATCGAACACGATTATTTAGAAGCAGAATTTTTAGGAAAATACAACCGTAAATTCGTTAAGAAATTAATGAAAGAAACGTACAAGAAAAAATTCCGTTTCCGTTCATTTATGTCCGCATTTAAGTTCTACAAACAATATGCAATGAAGACAAATGACGGTCAACGTTACTTAGAACGTTTTGAAGATCGTATTGTATTTAACGCTCTTTTCTTAGCGGATGGCGATGAGCAATTAGCGCATGATTTAGCAGAAGAAATGATTACACAACGTTACCAACCAGCAACACCAACATTCTTGAATGCCGGAAGAAAACGTCGTGGAGAACTCGTTTCATGCTTCTTAATTCAAACAACAGACGATATGAACAGTATCGGTCGTACAATTAACTCAGCACTTCAATTATCAAGAATTGGGGGAGGAGTAGGGGTAAGCTTGTCTAACGTTCGTGCAGCGGGTGACCCAATCAAGAAAATTGAGAATGCATCAAGCGGTGTTGTTCCAATTATGAAATTATTAGAAGATAGTTTCAGCTACTCAAACCAATTAGGTCAACGTAACGGTGCCGGTGCGGTTTACTTAAACGTATTCCATCCAGATATCGTATCGTTCTTATCTACGAAAAAAGAAAACGCGGACGAAAAAGTGCGCGTGAAGACATTATCACTTGGATTAGTTGTTCCAGATAAATTCTACGAATTAATCAAAAACGACGACATTATGTACTTATTCAGCCCATACGATGTGGAACGTATTTATGGCGTACCATTCTCATATGTGGACATTACTAAAGAATATGACAACATGGTGAACAACCCTGAAATCCGTAAATCTAAATTACGTGCGCGTGACTTAGAAAACGAAATTAGTAAATTACAACAAGAATCTGGATATCCATATGTAGTGAACATCGATACAGCAAATCGTGTAAACCCAATCGATGGAAAGATTATCATGAGTAATCTGTGTTCTGAAATCCTACAAGTTCAAGAACCTTCAGTAATCAATAATGCTCAAGAGTATGAACACTTAGGAACAGATATCAGCTGTAATTTAGGTTCAACAAACATCGTGAACTTAATGAAATCACCTGACTTCGAACGCTCTGTAGATGTAGCCGTTCGTGCGTTAACATTCGTAACAGACCACTCAAGTATTGATGCTGTACCGACTGTTAAAAACGGAAACAGCAAAGCACATACTATCGGTCTTGGAGCGATGGGATTACACACATTCTTTGCACTAAACCAAATGGAATACGGCTCACCTGAGTCTATTGAAGCAACTGATTTATACTTCAGAATGTTGAACTTCTACACATTGAAAGCAAGTAACAAGATTGCCAAAGAACGCGGTAAATCGTTCGAAGGTTTCGAACGTTCTAAATACGCAACAGGTGAATACTTCGACAGCTACATTGCTGAAGAGGTACAAATTCAATCTGACAAAGTGAAGAAAATCTTTGCGAAACTTCCAATTCCAACTGTAGAAGATTGGAAACAATTAAAAGAAGAAGTAATGAGCGGTGGATTATATCACCAAAACCGTTTAGCAATTGCACCAACTGGTTCAATCAGCTACGTAAACGAAACAAGTGCTTCATTACACCCAATCACTCGTTTAATTGAAGAACGTCAAGAGAAGAAGACTGGTAAGACTTATTATCCAGCTCCATTCTTATCAAACGATACTTTACCATTCTACAAATCAGCATACGATATCGATATGCGTAAAGTAATCGACGTATACGCAGCAGCTCAAAAACATATCGACCAAGGGATGAGTTTGACATTATTCATGCGTTCAGAACTTCCTGAAGGATTATATGAATGGAAAGAAGGACGTACAAACAAGATGACAACCCGTGACTTAAACATTTTACGTAACTATGCGTGGAATAAAGGCATCAAGTCAATCTACTATGTACGTACATTTACAGAAAACAACGATGAAATCGGAAGCAATGCTTGCGAAAGCTGCAGCATTTAATGGGAATACGAAAGAAAGGACAAAAGCTCATGAGTACAAAACGATATTTTAATGAGATTCTTTCTCAAAAATCTACACAACCAGTAGAGTACTATAAAGCGATTGACTGGAACCAAGTGGAAGACATGATCGATAAATTAACTTGGGAAAAACTAACAGAGCAATTCTGGTTAGATACACGTATTCCAGTATCAAACGACTTAGACGACTGGAGAACTTTATCACCTGCAGAAAAAGATGTTGTGGGTAAAGTGTTCGGTGGATTAACATTATTAGATACGCTTCAATCAGAAGAAGGTGCAAGCTTAATGAAAGATTACGTGCGCACGCAACACGAAGAAGCCGTATGGAATAACATTCAATTTATGGAATCTGTTCACGCGAAAAGTTACTCAACTATCTTCAGTACTTTGCATACAAAAGCAGAAATCGAAGATATTTTCGAATGGACAAATAATAATGAATACTTACAATTCAAAGCGAAAAAGATTAATGAAATCTATCAAAGTAAAGATGCTTTGAAGATGAAAGTGGCTTCTACTATGCTTGAAACTTTCCTATTCTACAGTGGATTCTTTACACCACTTTACTACTTAGGAAACAACAAACTTGCTAACGTGGCTGAAATCATCAAGTTAATCATTCGTGACGAGTCGGTTCACGGAACTTACACTGGTTACAAGTTCCAACAAGGCTACAACGAATTGTCAGAACAAGAACAAGAAGAAATGAAGATGTGGGTATACAACTTATGCTTGGAACTTTACCAAAACGAAGTGAAGTATACACAATCAATCTATGACCAAGTTGGTTGGACTGAAAAGGTTAAAGTGTTTATTCGTTATAACGCGAATAAAGCACTTCAAAACTTAGGGTTCGATCCATTATTCCCGGATACTGCTGAAGATGTGGATCCAATCGTGATGAACGGAATTTCAACAGGTACAAGTAACCATGACTTCTTCTCGCAAGTTGGGAATGGGTACTTACTCGGTAGTGTTGAAGCGATGGATGATGAAGACTATTCAAAATGGATGTAATTTCTATCCAAACAGGTTCCTGAAAAGGAGCCTGTTTTTTTGTGTATATGGTGAGGTACCATTCAAAAACACTACGTGTTATTTCGGAGATCTTCATAGTGGTGACAATAGCTACACCGTATTGAGTCTAAGGTCTCAATCCTACTGAGCTTCAAAGGGACTCTACGAAATCAATTTCGAAGATTCCCTAATTCACATCAGTTGTGGTCGCTATTGTTACCACTATAGACTCCGAAATCACTGCGTATTTTTGATTACCAAATATGGTAATTTAGGAATCAGTTTTGTGAAATAAGTTTATTGGTGTATTCATATCCAAACTTCAACACTCTTGTAAATGGAGAAGTGCAGGGATAAATTATCTGCTTCTTATAGAGTTTTTAAAACATATTGAGCTTTCGGCTACACTTAATAATTATAAGAATAACTGTATCGCCTCAAGCCAAGGTCTTGAGGCTACCAAGATTCAAACACTCTCTAGAAAATAAATTTTCAAGAGAGTGTAATTCAAATTGGTTACGCACGTTATTCTTATGATTATTGGTATCCGAGGCTCTTTATGTTTTACCTTAAAAGCAGCGTGCTTTGGAAACTGGTTTAGTGAAGTTAGCTTATTTGATTGGATACATCCATCGTTTCAACACCCTCGTCAATGGAGAGGTGCTATGACAGAGAGTGTGCTACTCACAGGATTGAGTCTCGGGTCTCAAGCCTACTGAGCTTCGTGTTTTTGGACATCAAATTAAGGAATTTTAGGAATCTGTTTGGTGAAATAAAATGATTAGTGTGTTCATATTCAAACTTCAACACCTCGTAAAGGGAGAAGTGCTGTGAGAAAGTATCTGCTCCTTACTGAATTGTTAAAATACATTGAGTCCTCGGCTACGTTCAATAATTATAAGAATAACTGTATCATTTTAAGAGGAGTTCTTAAGTTTAGAAAAATGATTTAGATTTGTATTAAGTTTTATTGCAAAAAGAGGGAGAATTCAATAAAATGAGAGGAGATGTTTTAAGGGGAAAAATAATGAAAAAAATAATCAAATTAGTTTGCGTCTTGTTTTTATTGATGATGGGAGTTATCGGTACAATATCCACAGTGAACGCACAAGAATCTATTTTAAAAGTAGTTAAAGATGAAGGGTATGAGATTAGCTCTTCAGATACACCGAAAGCTTCACTAGTTGTGAGTATAGCGAATGGTGAAATACTATGGCAAGAAAATCCTGATAGGGCGGTAGATCCTGCTAGCTTAAGTAAATTAATGACGATTTTTATCGTTTATGATGCGATTAAAGAAGGGAAAATAAGCTTAAGTGATAAAGTAGTCCCAACCGCAACAGATGAAGCTATTTCTAAAATTACAGCCTTAAGTAATGTTCCGCTAACTGCTGGAGTCGAGTATCCAGTGGAGGAACTTGTAAAAATGGCACTCCTTCCTTCTTCTAACGCGGCTACGATTCTTTTGTCACATCTGGTGAATGATAATTCGGATGAATTTGTAGACTTAATGAATCAAAAGGCCAAAGAATTAGGAATGACGAATACTAAATTCGAAGGTGCTACTGGTGCGGTGGCGGAAGATTTCCAAGGTCATTATACAGTTAAAAGACATTCAATGAATCAACCCAACCAAACGACTGCTAGAGACCTAGCCAAAATGGTGATAGCATTATATAAATCACACCCAGAAATCACTCAGTATACGAGAAATAGCACACTTACGGTTATGAGTGGAACACCGTATGCACAAACGATTAAAAACACCAATCATTCGGTCCAAGGGGATTTATTAGCGTATCCTGGTATTATTGGTTTAAAAACGGGAACTAGTGAAAGAGATGGATTTAACTATATTGGGATTTATCAAAAAGACGGGGTGGAACTATTAGATATCGTTTTAGGGGTGAGTGAGTGGACTAGTGCTGCTGGAGAGTATAATCGTCATAAAATCGGAAATGCTTTGTTGAGTTATGTCTTAAAGCAATATGAGGCACAAACTTTATTCAATCCTGGGATTCAAACCATTCAAGGCCAAAAAGTGAAATTAGATCATGCAGTGAAGGTTTTTACTGAAAAAGGAAAGACTGCAACCTATCAAATTGAGGGGAATCAGTTAAAAGTTGCAACACCTCAAGGAACAATTTATGAACAGGAATTAACTTTTTCTGTTGAGAAAGAGCCAGATGAAGCTGTTGAATCTACTTATGAAGAAACAACAACTGAGGCTAGTCAATGGATTCCTAAAATTATTTGGAATAAGACTGTTCATTTTATAAAGAAACTTCCACTTCTGTTTTGGGTATTCTTTTTTGGGATTGTACTTGTGTTTTACGTCCTTAGAAAATTTTTGAAAACAAGTTCCAAAAGAGACCGTCGTAGATAGAAAAATCAAATAAAATCAAGCATAAAACAGCATTATTTATTTTCTGAAAATAAATAATGCTGTTTTATATAATGCTGTTTTATTTTATTCATATTTTCAATCATAAATTTTTAGATAGGAAAAATGAATGAGAAAAGATCATAATTCACAAACAAATTATGAGTTTTCATAGTTGGAAAATGATGTAATGTATGATAAAATCTGTGGTTAGGTAGTGGTGAAAAAAGGGATGTTATCAATAAATTTCACAATATAAAAAAGATAGAGAAAAGAAAGAGGGAGGATATGTTTAGTTCAAAGAATGTTCAAATGAATGAACGCAAGAAACGTTCAAAAGTAACACGATATGCTATTAAAAAATTATCCGTAGGGACGGCTTCTGTTGTTGTTGCCTTAGGATTTATGTTCGTACAAGGTCAAACAACAGTACATGCTGATACTGTAGAAAGTACAGCGGTTTCGACACAAGAAGCTACTAAAGAAAGTCCGAAAAAAGACTCTACTGAAGCAGAAAAGGCTGTAAAAGAAGCTACACAAAAAGTAGAACCGACTGCTGAGACGACAACAACAACTTCTCAACCAAAAGAGGAAAATGAGAAAACAACGAAAGAAACTTCTGAAAAAGAAGCAGCATTACCTGACAAAGCTGAAGAAACAACGGCTGCTGCTGAAGTAAAAGAAGAAACAACAGTAGCACCAGAAAATAAACCTCGTACGCGTTCAAAACGTGAAACTCCAGCGACTTCAAGCGATAAAATCGGTGATGACGTTGTCGATGCTACATCTGAACCCAAAGTAGAAAAACCAGGTTTAACTCCACAAATCTTAGCGGATCAAGTTTTAAAACAAGTTTCTTGGTTGGATTTTGGGGATACTGCAAACTGGACTGGCACAACCAGAACAGCTGATGGTAAATTAGCACTTCAAGTCGGAGCAAGCTATACGAAAGAGGTAATGCCGGGTTATAAGGTTAAATTAACAATTAAGTCTTTAAGACCTTTCCAAGCAACAGAAATCTATAGAAAACGTATGGAGAGTCAAGGAGCTACTCCTGAAGAAAAAGCTACTTATGATCCAAATGCCAAAAATGGGTATATTAGTTCTTCTGGAAATCCAAAAGGAAGAGCAGCTTATCAAGCAGGTGAAGAAGCAAAAGTTATCGCTGAAGCACAAAATGAGTGGACAGAGATTCGTAAAGAAGGGATTGATACTGGGAAAAAGAAAACAGTTATCACTTCCGAATTTGATGGTGGGAATTTCGGTATTCAATTTGAAGTTACTGGGACATACAATGGTAAACCAGTAAAACCATCTATCGTTATGGCCGATGCAGAATCAGCAAACCCTGGTGAATTAGTAATGTTTACTACAAACGGAACAGGGTGGCAACATATTGGTGAATGGACTAAAAAAGGAGTTCCAAATACTCGTACTTACGTCCCACAAAATACAAAGGATACTTTTGATCCAGCTAAAAATTATAATGGCAGAAAGCCTGTAAATGTGGATGGGGTAAATTTACCTGGTCAAAATGCAAGTCAAATCTTAAATGCTGAGGGCGTAGGGTCAAAAGGTAAAACAGTTGCCTGGAAGTACTTTGGAAGTCCTGATTTGAAGACAGGTGGTTTAGGAACAGGAGTGTTTGGTTCAAACTATTCTGCAGGTCCGTTTTCAGTACCGCTTGTAATGACTCGAGGAGCTTCAGAAGTTGGAATTTATGTCATGGCTGCAGGGAAACAAGCAGCGATGATTGGATTCTTACCGTTTGATGAAAGTGATGCTCCGGAATCATATGGTCTTGCGACACACGCAGTTAACCAAGTGAATGGAGTTACTGGAGCAAAAGTAAATCAACCATACTTAGGGGATACTCGTCCGGATATGGATGAAAATCTAGATCGTTCTGATTGGAAAGGGGACGATAAAGACGGTTCTGGAGACGAAGGCATTAATCAAATCTTGCCAGCAGAATTAAAAGGCAAAACGAATGAAATGATTTCGATTGAACGTACTCGTCCTGGAAACTATACGTTAACTGTTCAAGCACATACGGGTGGAAGTCCAGAAGCCTATCTTTATGGATGGATTGATTTCAACCGCAATGGTAAATTTGATGAAAATGAACGCTCTGAAAAAACAACGATTACTTCAGATGGAAATGCAGTTTTAACGTTTAATAACGGACCCGTTTTAAATGATTTAGAATTGCATAAACTTGGGGTACGTGTTCGTATTTCAACACATGCGCCAGATATTGAAAGTCCAACTGGAATGTCTATGTCCGGAGAAGTTGAAGATTTTGAAACACAAGTTATTTTCCCACCAAAAGGTAGTAAGACAGAGACAGAAGGAGTTCAAGGGGTTACTCAAAAAGGAACCGTTGAATTCACTGCCCAAGGAAAACAAAGATATTCAAAAACAGAAGATGCTGTTATCGATGAAACCGTTGCTCCATATATCGTAGATGAAAATGGAAATAAAGTGACGCTTGATTCAGAAGGTTATTATGCAGTTTCTGGTGAAGGTAAATATAAAGTTACAGGTACAGGGAAAGATGTTGTAGTTGAATTTGTGCCTGAAGCTGGATTTGTTGGAGTTGGTAAAGGAATTACGATTCGTCGTCATGACAATAATGGAGTTGATTCAGGCTGGAATACGAAAGATAATTCCGCTGCAACGATTAGTGACCAAGCGAATACAATGGATGGTCGCTACATTCCTAAGGTGATTCCACTTTCAGACGCTGCCACTTCAGAAGAGTTGCAAGGGTTAGAACATGATAAAACCTTGAAATTTACGAATGCAGCTGGTCCAGTTACTCCTTCTAGTGAAAAACCAATGCAAATTGTAGATCCTAAGACAGGAAACCCTATTGGAAATAGTGCACCTGCGATGAAAGATGGACAAGTAGTTGGAACATACGAAATTGAACCTACAACTGGAAAAGTGAAGTTTACGCCAAATAAAGATTTTAGAGGGACACCAGAACCAATTGTAGTCCAAGTAGTTGAAGCAAATACAGGTAGAGTCCTTGCTGGAGTGAAGTACATTCCAACCGTATTACCTGTTCAACCAGTCGCTGAAGATAAAACGACAACAGGAAAACAAGGTCAAGTTCAATCTGAAACGATTACGTTTAAACAACAAGATGGAGCTGAAGAAAAAATTCCAATGGTTGTGAATGCTTCAAACCCAGTGAAGTTTGTGGATCCAACAACGAATGAGCCAACAGATAAGACAGAATTACCAGCGATGAA
>NZ_KV786417.1:0-5809 GCF_001806915.1 Granulicatella sp. HMSC30F09
GATAAATCCCCAACTCCCATTTATTCACCTTTGATCCTGATTCCCATCACTGCTATTATAAGAACCCAACAAATCCTCTTCGTAATCACAGTGTCTTTAAATATTGTATCTTGCGAAGAAAGTGGGATGGAAATCTGGTAAATCTGATGGGAATTTGGTTTATTATAAGAGGAAAATAGCGTATAATAAAAAGAAGAAATTGAAAGGGATGGAGGATAACTATGGAAGGATTGTTTATTACAATGGAAGGGCCGGATGGTGCTGGGAAAACAACCGTCATCAATCAACTGATTCCTTTGTTACAAAAACATGCCTTAGTGGATATCGTTTCAACAAGAGAGCCTGGTGGAAGTCGTATCGCGGAAGATATTCGGAAAGTGATTCTGGATGTGAATAATACCGAAATGGACGAAAGAACAGAAGCCATTTTATATGCAGCAGGACGCCGTCAGCACTTAAAAGATCGTATTTTACCGAATTTGGAAAAAGGGAACATTGTATTTTGTGACCGATTTGTAGATAGCTCATTAGTGTATCAAGGGGTTGCTCGTGGGATTGGAGTAGAGGAAGTAGCTGAACTGAATCGATTTGCCACAGATGGACTTTCGCCGAGTACGACACTGTATTTAGATGTGCCTGCAGAAGTTGGTTTAGAGCGAATTCATAAAGCAAGAGGCAATCGTCAGTTTGACCGATTAGACCAAGAAGGATTGAGTTTCCATACGATGGTTCGAGAAGGGTATTTAGCATTACTAGAGAAATATCCTGAAAGAATAGTTTCCATTGATGCGACTCAAACGATTGAAGAAGTGGTTAATGAGTGTTTCAAAGTGTTAGTAGAACGTTACCCAAATTATTTTACAAGATAGGAGAATGAAAAATGAAATTATTAATTGCTATTGTACAAGATAAAGATGCACATTTATTAGGAGATGAGTTCGCACAAGCTAATATTCGTGCCACACGTCTATCAACAACTGGGGGATTCCTACGTGCAGGAAATACGACTTTCCTAATCGGTATCGAAGAAGAAAGAGTGGATGAAGCATTAGACATCATTAAAGAAAACTGCCAATCACGTGAACAAATGACAATTCCTCCTGTTCATATTGATAGCATGTTAGATAGCGCAATTGCTACACCAGTTTCTGTTCGAGTAGGTGGGGCTACGGTATTTGTTTTACCAGTAGACTCATTCTTACGTTTCTAAGATGAAAAAGAAGCAAGAAGCATTTATTCGTACAATTGATAATGGGCAATTCAGCCATGCCTATTTGTTCGAAGGAGCAAAAGGGATTGGAAAATCAGAAATGGCGAAAGAAATTGCTAAAATACTAAACTGTACGAATCGAAGTGTTGGAGAAGGCGCTTGTCAGGTTTGCGAACATTGTCTGCGAATTGAGCATGGAAACTTTCCCGATTATATCGTTGTGGAGCCAGAAGGAACGACGATTAAAGTAGATCAGATCCGTTCCTTAAAGTCGCAATTAACCAAAACAGCAATGGAATCGAGTGCAATTATTTGTGTAATTCATGCGGTAGATACGTTGACTCCAGGTGCTGCCAATAGCTTACTAAAATTTTTAGAAGAACCGACAGGAAACATTCACTTTATTTTATTGACGGAGCAATTGAGCAAAGTGCTCATTACCATTCAATCTCGTTGCCAAATTATTAGGTTTCAATCCAATCAAGAGGACACAGTGAATAGCCTTTTAAAGGAAAAAGGGGCCTCTAATTCGACTGCTCAGTTAGTATCACAGTTAACCAATAGTGCCGATCAAGCCCTATTATTACTTGAAAGTGAAAGCTTTGGACAAATCCGTCAAGAAAGTTGGAATTGGTTTGTTCGTATCTTTACGAATCGAGCGATGGCTTTTATTACGATTCAATCGCAAGTTCTTCCGCTGTTAGTTTCTAAAGTGGAAAGTGAGCAATTTTTAACGTTATTGCAACTCTATATACGTGATGCACTTCTTTGTGCGCAGGGGTTAGAAGGGCAACTGATTCAAAGTGATAAGATAGCAACCGTAAAAACCATTGCTGGAAAACTGAGTGTGAAGCAATGGATTCAAGAACACGAAAAAATGACGAAGGCTCTCTCCAAAATACAATCCAATGTAGGAGTTCAGGCCGTATTAGAACAATGGGTTTTACAAATCCCAAAATGAAGAAAGAGGAGGTGCGTGAATGCCAAATAGACAGTTATATGATCGAATCGAGAAATTAACGAAACAAACATTATTGCAACTGCATGAGTTAGAGCAGATTTCTTTAGAATTACAAAAGGTCATAGAAGAAAATCATAATTTGATTATGGAAAATCACCACTTGAAAGATCGTCTGGATGCGATGAATTCAAGCACGCACATCTCGAATCAAGTCGTTGAGAAAAAAGAACGTAGTCAATCTGTGATTAATTTAGAGAATATTTATAATCAAGGATTCCATATTTGTAATTTATATTATGGAAAACGTAGAGAAAATGACGAGAATTGCATGTTTTGCACCGAAATCTTATTTGGTGAACATTAAATCTTGGAAGAAAGCAAGATAGTCATAGAAAATACCAATAAAGTCATCAAGAGAGCCTATCGAAGGATAGGCTCTTTTGTTATAATAAGAGTGACTTTGTTTTATAGATGGAGGATAAAAAAATGGTAAGACAAGATAAGAAACCAAATGTCATCTTAATTGTCGTGGACCAAATGCGTTCCGATGCATTGTCGATAAACCGTGAAGATGATTTAGTGGTTACACCAACATTAGATATGATGGCTAGTATGGGCTATAACTTTGAAAATGCGTATTCTCCCGTACCGAGTTGCGTACCGGCAAGAGCAGCCCTTTTAACAGGGATGGATCAAGCTTCGAATGGTCGTGTAGGCTATGAGGATGAAGTTCCTTGGAACTATACGAACACCCTTCCTCAAACCTTTAAAGATTTAGGGTATCAAACGGAATGTATTGGGAAAATGCATGTGTATCCAAGTCGTAAACGATTAGGATTTGATCATGTTCTCTTACATGATGGGTATTTACATGTCGACCGTAAGTACAATAAAGCGTATGGGGAAACATTTGAACATTCGAGTGATTATTTAGACTGGATTAAAAAAGAACTTGGAAGCGATGCGGATATCATTGATGATGGAGCAAACTGTAATTCTTGGGATGTTCGTCCATTTGATTGGCCAGAAAAATATCATCCAACGAATTGGATTGTTAGCGAGAGTATTCGCTTCTTGAAGAGACGTGACCCAAGCGTTCCGTTTTTCTTGAAGATGTCGTTTGAGAAACCTCATGCGCCGTTAAATCCTCCTCAATACTTCTTTGATTTATATATGCAAAAGCTGGATGAAAACCTAGATTTACATATTGGGAACTGGGAAAAATTGGAAGAAAAAATTCCAAGTCTCTATGCAAAACGTGGCAAAATTCCTAAAGATGCTCAAAAGCGAATGATTGCTGCGTATTATGCGTTAATCACCCATATCGATAATCAATTAAGTCGCTTCCTAACGGCAGTGGAAGAGTTTGATTTATTAGAAAATACGATTTTTTGGTTTGTGAGTGATCACGGGGATCAATTAGGGGAACACTATTTATTCAGAAAAGGGTATCCATACCAAGGAAGCATTAAGATTCCTGCTTTCATTTTCGATCCAGGTAATTTAATTGCAGGGACTAAGAAGAGTGTTAAACAACTCATCAAGATTCAGGACGTATTCCCTTCGCTTGTCGAGTTAGCGACAGGTAATACCGTACAAACCGATGGAAAGAGTGTGCGTCAATTATTATTTGGTGAATTTGCAGGATGGCGAAACGAATTCCACGGTGAACATAGCCTAGGCGTTGATTCAAGCCAATATATTTTGACTGATGAATGGAAATTTATCTGGTTCCCTGTGACAAACGAGTTCCAATTATTTCATATGACGGAAGATCCAAATGAAAAATGGAATCTGATTGCAGAAGAAAAATATACTTCATTGATTCACGAATTTAAAGTGAAACTCGCTCGTTATTTGGAAGGACGAGAAGAAGGATTTGTTCAAGAAGGCAAACTTTGCCCAGTTCCATTAGAGAAAATTGTGTCTACATTAAAAGGAGGAGAGTAGCATGAACTATATTCCTTTAAAAGCAGGTACTTTCCAAATGGGAGATACTGAAAATAGAGGATTTATTGAAGATCACGAATCTCCTTGCGTGATAAAAGAAGTTCAAGCATTTGAAGTGGCTGAGACCACTGTAACAAATGAAGAGTTCAAACGATTTGTCGATGAGACAGGCTATCAAACAACAGCAGAACTCATCGGAGATTCCTACGTATTTCATTTGCTTGTCGCTCCAGAAAAAAGAGAAAACTATTCTCATGTATCGGGTTCTCCATGGTGGCTGTTGGTTCCTGGGGCTTGTTGGAAGCATCCTTTTGGACCAGAGTCATCGATTGAGGAAATATTAGATCATCCAGTTGTTCATGTATCTCTTAAAGATGCGTTGGCTTATTGCGAGTGGGCTGGGGCTGGGCTTCCAACCGAAACACAGTGGGAATATGCTGCTCGTGGTGGAACGACCACTCAGTATCCATGGGGAGAAGAACTTGAACAAGATGGAAAATACCATGCGAATACTTGGCAAGGAGAGTTTCCAAATCAAAATAGTGAATTAGATGGCTTTTTAGGAACAGCTCCTGTAAAGAGTTTTGAACCTAATGGATACGGCTTATATCAAATGATTGGGAATGTATGGGAGTGGTGCATAAATCATCGCGGGATTCCTTTTGAAGATATTGAGGCAAATGCCGAAGCTCCTCTAAATCTTGAGGTAGAGTATGCCATTCGAGGTGGCTCGTTCTTATGTCATTGTTCTTATTGCAATCGATACCGTGTTGCAGCAAGAAATGGTTCTCCTTGGGATTCTACATCGAGTCATTTAGGATTTAGATGTATTCGAACGCTCGGAGGGCAATAAATGCAACTCATTATTTATAGCATCATTGTTTTATGTGCCACAATGATTGGAGCCATAACCGGATTAGGCGGTGGGATTATCATCAAACCTGCCTTTGATGTTGTGGGAATGGATACGACGAGTATGATTAGCGTGTATTCTACGGTTGCGGTCTTTACAATGTGCTTAGTCTCTATTTACAAGAGAAGTAAATTAGGCTTTCAAGTGGATAAACACATTGTATTTGGACTGGCATTTGGCTCCATTATCGGTGGGAAAATAGGAGACATTGTGTTTCTCCAAGCTGTTGAAATGATGGGAAATCAATTTGTCAGCGTCACTCAATCCATTATTTTATTTGTGTTATTAGGAGGAATTATTTTATTCACTCTGAACAAAGAGAAGATTCAAACATTAACGGTTTCGAATCTAATAACCATTATCACGATTGGATTATGCGTTGGAATCATTTCTGTCTATTTAGGAATTGGAGGGGGGCCACTCAATATTGCTTTATTGGTGTACTTCTTCTCCATGAAAGCAAAAGAAGCTGCGGCCTATTCGATTGTGATGATTTTCTTTGCACAAATGATGAAGATGACAACAGTGATTTATGACTTTGAAAACTATCAGCCTGTATCTTTTATCATTCTAGCAATTGCGATATTTGCTGTGCTAGGCGGTTGGATTGGAACGAAGATTCAAGCAAGATTAACCCATGAAACAGTTGAAAGACTTTATTTAGGACTAATGATGGTTCTTCTTCTCATGACGGCTTTCAATGTATTTAAATTTATCGTAATATAAAATACCGCCCAAGCAGGATGTACTGACCCCAAAAAGTTAGACAATTAAT
>NZ_KV786418.1:0-55906 GCF_001806915.1 Granulicatella sp. HMSC30F09
TTAATGTGTCCAGGAATCTGGGTACATATCAACTCGCCTAGCTCCTTTTTTGTGTGCTTTATTACCTAACTGTTAGTTGACGCAAAAGAGATAATTAGGACTACTATCCACGTAAAAGAACAATGAAAAAGAATCAGTTTATTGAAAGAATAGTGGGGAATCGCATCGGATGCGAATTAGTAGGAGCTAAAACTGCAAGTTTTTGCTTCTACTTTGAGGCTCCGAAGGCGAGAGACTACAGGCTCTCGCCGCTACCCCACTATTAATCTTTCAATAACAAACTGATTCTTTAAATTGTTCTTTTTATTACCCTACTATTTAACTTTCAGAATATCTTCTTTCGCGTGGATAAGCTCTGTAATCAATTGACAGTAAGGTGTTGGAATGCCATATTCCTTCCCTTTTCTAGCCACAAAGCCATTCAAGAAGTCCACTTCAGTAAAGCGGTGGTTTTGAATTAAATCTTGGTGCATTGAAGGATAGTGTCCGCGAACTTTATTAGACGCTGTATACACATAATCTTTCATCGCAGCTGGATCCAAATGCACGCCTTCTTTTTCCGCAACAGCGACAAATTCAGCAATAATTTGCGTTACAATCGCTTCTGCTGTTGAAGTATCGAATACTTCGCCGATGTTAGCATCTAAGATGGCACATGTTGCGTTCATCGTACCGTTTACGCACGCTTTACGCCATGTTGAAAAATGAACGTCTTCGCTGTAGCTTGCGTTCAAGCCCGCTTTGTCCATCACTTCTACTAATTCTTTAGCAATCACTACACCACTTGGGTCTGCCGCTTGCATTTCCACTGTACCAGTTCCGCCTAGTCGCGCTACCCCTGGTTCGATTAGACCCGCAGTCCAAATAGTTACCCCCATAATAATGTTTTTACGAGGAACGTATTTTGCCATTGTGTCTTCGTGTCCTAGACCATTTAAAAGACAAAGCACTTTTGTATCTTCGTGGATAATCGCTTTAATCTTTTCAAGCATTTCGCCTAATTTCATTGATTTTGTAAATGCGATGACCACATCTACTTCTTCTGTTGCTTCTTCTGGGCGAATAATTTTGATATCAATCGTATCTGTGTTTTCTCCATCAACGACTTTCAATCCATTTTTTTGGATGGCTTCGATATGCGCTGGCCATTCGTCGATCAACGTCACCTCTTGCCCTGTTTTTGTTAACATGTAGCCGAAACGGCATCCCATTGCTCCTGCACCCGCAATTGCGATTTTCATTTTAACTCCCCTTTTCTCTTAAACGGTTAATTTGTAATCTTCTGGTTGAATCCATTTTAACACTTTTTCGAATAAATGAACGAATACGATGTTTAACGCGATTGGCGCAACGACGAAAATAAGTGTCACAATAACGATATTCATCACACTCCATCCGCCCTCAGCTAGGTTCAACGCATTGATGGGTCCTACTAATCCGCTGAACCCAAAACCTGCACTTTGAGGGGTTCCTTGGATGTTCAATAAAGCGGCTAACACACCAAGTACAGCAGATGTACACATCATTGGTAATAAGATTTTTGGTTTTGCCAACACATTCGCCATCGACATTTTTGGTGAACCGATGAAATGCGCAATCGCAGTTCCTTTTGGATTCACTTTCCATCCCGCAATCGCAAGACCGAAACCAGCCGCACAGATTCCAAGGTTTGCTGCCCCTGAACCAACACCGCTAAGGCTAATCGCCACGGCAATCCCTACTGTTGTAAACGGAGAAACGATTAACATACAGAAAATAACGGCTAATAATAAACACATAATAACGGGTTGTAATGATAATAGATTTCCGATTCCTTGTCCTAGTAAGGTTGTTAAAGTTTTGATGGTTGGTAACGCAAGACGACCTATTCCACCAACAACGACTAATAACACCGTTGGAATCACGATAATAGAGTATGCTTTTGCTTTATTGCCAATCCATAAAATGACTGCTGCTCCTAACGCTGCAGTAAGCCCCATCGTAATGATGTCTCCTGTACCACTAAACACAATTCCTTTTACGTCAGGATTGAAATTCGCAACTCCACCTGCAAATAAGACTGCTAGTGCCAACGCTCCTGTTTGAATTGGAGTGAATTTGAAGAATTGACCGACCATCAATCCGATAATTGCTCCCATTAATGTATTGGCCACTTGTGTTGCTTGGATTATCAATTGGCCTTGTGGGAATACTGGTAACAACGCCTTCACTAATTCACCCAGTAATGCTCCAGGGATAAGTGTAACGACCACGCCTAATGCAAGTGCGTTAAGGACGTTCATCGTGAACTCTTTCCCGCTGTATTTCTTTTGTTCCATAAAGCTTCCACCTTTCATAAGATTGGCTTTATTATAGCATACCCAGCAACTAGTATTGTGATATTTTCTTATAAAATCATATAAAAGACCGTAGACCGTTACATTTTTTCTGCAAAATATAAAATTAGTTTCCTGTTAAAAAGTTTTGATTACTACGAATCATTACGGATGTTTCCATAATCGCTGTAGTGGGGTACCGGTTCGAGCCTAAAGTCTCTCACCTTCAAAGCCTCAAAAAGGGAGTAAGGAATAAATTCCTAACTCCCTTTAGTCACAGTGGTTGAATGGTATGAGCTACACTGTAAACAGTTTGCTCATACCTATTCAACTGTGTGGGGGAAAGAAAACGAAACATCCTAGATACAATAATGTATCTAGGGTGTTTCTGTCTTTCTCCCTCGCATTTGATACGATTCCCCACCACTGCGATTATAGGATCCGTAAGATTCTTCGTAATCTCTGCTTAGTGAATTTATGTTTGCATAACGCCTACAATCTTTTATCTTGGTTCTTCTGAAAATATCACTGTGCTGGGAATGTATTAAAGTCAATCTTAAAAAAGCTTCGTTATGGTGGGATGAGTTCCAAGGGGCAGAGTGCTTTCTAACGGCTTAATGATTAGACAAGGTTACACTTTTGAACTTTGCTTGGATGAAATTATCATATATGGTAATTATCATATATGTTAATTATCATATATGATAATTTTCAAAAATTTGAACAAAAGAAAAAGGCCGGACAAACTGCCCAGCCCTAGAGTCTTCAAAAATTATAAACCTGGTGCTTCGTTGATTGTTGCTGTAAGCATCCAAACTAATTTTTCTAATGCACCTTTTGCACCAGTGAAGATATCTTGTGTAACATCGTCGCCTTCTTCGCCAGCTACTTCAATACCTTTTTGGTAAAGGTCGATTAAGTAACGGTATCCTACTAATAAATGACGGATACGGTCTTCCATGCTGTCGCTGTAGTTTCCTTTAGCATCGGCAATCTTAGTGTTTTCAGCAAATTCACGTAATGTTGAATAAGGTGCTCCACCTAATGTGATTAGACGTTCTGATACTTCATCTAATTGAGCGTCTAACAATTCCATGTGTTGATCCATTAATGGATGCATTGTGATGAAAGTTGCACCGCGCATGTACCAATGAGCTTGGTGTACGATTACTGATTGTTGGCTTAAATCAGCCACTAATTGATTTAATACTTGTTTTGTTTGTTCTTTTGACATATCTATTACCTCCTGTTTCTAGTTTAGAATTATTCTAAACTATATTTAAATTATAATCATTCTAATGAGTAAAGTCAATAAAAAAGTGCAGGAAAATTTTCCTGCGCATTAATCATCTTCTTCAGTTTCTAACAAACTTAACATTATAAAGTCATTATACCTATTTTCAGAATCTTCTCCATAAAACATTTTGTAGTTTTTTTCTAGAATCTCAAATATATTTGTCATATTGAAAGATGGGTGTTTTTCAAAATTCATTAAATTATAAATGAATTTTTCGTCCGACAATTGGTAAACAATACCTTCATCATAATGCAACACACCTGTTCGAATATCATTAAATCCCCAAAAATCTGTTGATAAATCTCTTTTAATAAAATACAGACTCCAATTACCTAAGTATTCTTCACTTCTTTCGTCGTTTATAAATTCAAGAAAGTCAAATTCTTCATTTTCCGCTTCGGGAATGGATATGAATTTTGCATAAATTGCTTTAATAATATTGAGTTTAGTTCGTTTGCTGAATCCTTTAACTTTATTCGGGTCTCCATCGACATTAAAAAAATTTAAATAGGATTTGTCGTACTTTCCTAAAAAAGTATTGCAATTTCTACAAAACGACAACGCAGTCCTTCCTTCGGGATACTCTTCTTTTACTAAATCTTTATCAAACGTATCATCTACAATTTTCTCTACATTTTCTCTTCTCTTTAAACGGTCCAGTATCTCTCCATTTAGGAATTTATCAACCATTCCAACTTTATCAAAAGCTATTATATCCACATTCCCCACACTTCTTGCGGGATAATGTTCCTTACTCATTTCTGAAATATCAAATTCTTTCTGACATAGTCGGCATTTAACTTTTTCCATTTTCACTCCTCCTAACACTAACTAATTTTCTCAATTAATCTTAGGAGTTTCTATAATTATTTTGCTTACTTTTTTAGTTTTTTTGCACAAAAAGACGCTTCTCTTTCGAGAGCGCCAGAAGCTATTTATATTATTTTTTCGCCAAATTCGTGATGTAGTCGAAGAAGGCATCGCGGTCGACGTGGTAAACAAGGTCGACTGGGCGGCCATTTTCGGCTTTAACGGTACGGCCACGGCTCGCACCGGCAACAATCACGTCACTATTTACCACAGAACGTTTGACAAGGTCTTCTTTCCCGAATGAAGCGGTCGTTAACACGTCCCATAGGAAGTATGTTGAGTTCGTTACATAGTGAGTAAGAGGAGGCACGATGGCGTAACATTGCCCTAAGAAGTCAACGCCTTCGATGGCACGTTCTTTTGCCCAACGGTCGCGGACATCAAGAGATAATGGCACCATGTTTGTACTTTCAAGCGCCACAAGTTCGATTTGGATGCCTGATTTCCAAACGCGTTTTGCCGCAAATGGATCCCAGTACACATTCCACTCTGCAGTTCCGTCGTGTTCAGGGTCTTCCACGTTCCCCATATCAAGGAAAGTTCCACCCATCCAGTAAAGTTTTCCGATGTTTTCTTCGATGGTTGGGTCTTGATCTAACGCACGAGCTAAGTCTGTTAATGGTCCTACGAATACAAGGTCCACTTTCTCATTCGATTCTTTTAAGGCACGGATTAAATCTTCGTGTGCTTTTAATGATGAGTCTTGCACCGTGATTGGTTTATGTTCGTTTAAGATTGGAAGTGCGTCTACTGTGAAGGCGTGCATTCTCCACTCTTTCGGGAATGGGTTCACAGGGCGTGAGTCTGAAGAAGCGACTTTCAATTGTTTGTCTTTTTCAGAACCGAACTTATGAATAATCTTCTTGCTGGCTTCCACCGCTGGTACTAAATAGCAGTCCGCTTCGATGACGCCGACCCCTACTAATTCCACGTCTTCCATTTTTAATAGTAAATATAATGATACTAAATCATCCACGCCACCATCGTGGTTTAAATAAACTTTTCGCATTTATGAGTTACGCTCCTTTAAAATGGTTTTCTTGCACGCTTTATTATACTTAAAAACGAACAATAAAGAAACTATTTTATCCAACGTTAGGTTTTGTTTTCAAGTGCATTCATTCTCAGTTTATGTTAAACTATTTTTAATTATTTTTTAATGTTAGGAAGTGGTTCCATGAAAAAGAAATTCATAGATATTATCATTATCGGTTTTGCCCTGTTTGCCATCTTCTTTGGAGCCGGAAATTTAATTTTCCCACCTTATCTAGGAGTGTCTGCAGGAGAAAATTGGGGAACTGCAACCTTTGCATTTTTAATCAGCGACCCTCTGCTATCCGTTGTTGCTGT
This sequence comes from Granulicatella sp. HMSC30F09, assembly GCF_001806915.1. Classification (NCBI taxonomy): domain Bacteria; kingdom Bacillati; phylum Bacillota; class Bacilli; order Lactobacillales; family Carnobacteriaceae; genus Granulicatella; species Granulicatella sp. HMSC30F09. The sequence continues at coordinate 5,833 of NZ_KV786418.1, forward strand.
GATGGTCGTTGCCACTCTTGGCGGAAGTGCACTAGCGGTTGGACGTAGAATCCATCCTGTTTTTGCAGGCGTCTTGAATGCTATCTGCGTTCTCTTAATCGGGCCCATTTTTGCGGTTCCGCGTACCGGAGCGTCAACGCATGAGATCTTCGTACAATCGTATTTCCCTGATGCACCACAATGGATCTCTTCCCTCGTCTTCTTCGGGATTGTCCTTTGGATTACATACAAGGAAAACTCCGTCATGGATGCCATCGGAAAATACTTAACACCGATTCTATTACTTATTCTCTTCTGTATCTTTGTCGGAGCCATCCTTCAACCAAATGCAACATTTGCCACAACAGACGGAAGCGGACTATTCGCACAAGGTTTTAAAGAAGGCTATCAAACTATGGACGTGCTCGGAGCTCCTCTCTTAGCCGGAGTCGTGATGAAAGATATTACGCGTCGTGGGTATTTAAATCGAAAAGAACAATTCAGAATGATGTTCGGAGTTGGCATCGTAGCCTTCGTCCTACTCGCTGTCGTATACTCAACACTAGCATACAGCGGTGCAAGTATGAGTACCGTGATTGACTCAACTGAGCAACGTTCTGCTATTTTAACAACCATTGTTAAAACTTTACTCGGCTCATGGGGGCAACTCGCGATGGGACTTGCGGTCTGCTTTGCCTGCCTCACAACTGCGATTGGACTAACAACCACTTGCGGTCAGTATTTTGAAGAAGTCTCTAAAGGAAAATTACAATACAAGAAAATTATTCTTGTCACGGTAGCTGTGGAATTCATCATCTCGCTTGTCGGCGTGGATTCACTCATTAACCTCGCCGTTCCAGTATTGACCTTCATCTTCCCAATCGTGATCGCACTCATTCTCTTCTCGGCATTTGACCAATACATCCCATACGACTGGACGTATCTTGGAGCGGTCGTCGGAGCTGGAATCGTTGGACTTGTACAAGGAATCAACACACTTTCACAACTACTAGGCGGAAACCTACTAGGAGATGCAGCCACATGGATTGGAACTCTCCCACTAGCCACATACGGCCTTGAGTGGATTGTCCCAACCTTTATAGGCGCCATCCTCTTCACCATTGCATCCGCCATCTTAAAACCAAAACAACTTGAATTTGATTAAAAAAACGGAGCCCCGCGCTCCGTTTTTTGTTTCCCATCCGCCCCTCTCTAAAAAGGACGGTTTGTATATGGTTGCCATGTGATATAGGTAATCCCTGCTCCAAATGCAGATCCCCAAATCTGTAGGCACAAAAGAAGCAAAGAAAAAATCCTACGGATCCAATAATGATTGTAGTACGGTTTAGTAACCGATGTGAATTACTGACTCTGGAAATTTATTTCCTAGAGTCAGTTTGAAGCTCGGTAGGCTGTAGACCATAGGCTACAGCCGGTACCCGACTTACAATCATTATTGATGAATCCGTAAGGATTTTTCTTTGCTTATATAATAGTTTCTAATCCACAGACTTGAGGGCTTCTAGCATATCGATGCGTTGGAGGAGATGGTTCACCATATACCCTAGCGCCACCAAGATGACAATCACAATCACACTTGGCAACACATATACAAACCATCTGACCGCGGGATTAAACATAACAAACCCCGGCGCCACCGTCTCAATAATCACCCTATGCAGCACTCGCCCAAACAACAATCCCACAACAATCCCAATCACCGATAATAAAATCGTTTCGCGGTAAATATACATCGTCACTTCTTTGTTCAAGAAACCGAGCACCTTAATGGTTGAGAGCTCGCGAATCCGTTCGGCTACGTTGATATTTGTTAAGTTATACAAGATGACCACCGCAAGTAAAATCGACACAGCCGTTAAAATCATCATTACGCGACTTAACGAACCAACAATCGTATTGATACGACTCACCATGGACGTGTTTTGCACAACGGCTTTCACCCCGTCAAGAGCCATTAAGTCTGCTGCGGCTTTTTGTACGCTAGAAGCATCTTTGTCTTTAAACTGAACGAAAATCGCGTTGTCTTGTGGCACCACTCCATAAGCCTTAGCGTACACTTCTGGGGTCATGATGACGAAGTGTCCGGCGTACATTTCTACGATGCCTCCAACCGTTAACGTCACATCCTCACCGTCCTTATTTGGAAGCGTAAAGGTGTCGCCGACTTGCACATTTAAGAGTTTGGCTAATTTCTTGGAAATCAACGCGCCGCTCTCTGGAAGTGTCACAGCTTTCTTCGTCTTCGCATCATTCAAATGAAGATACGGAGAAAGATTTTCCTCTTGTCCAACTAGTACGGTTATAGACTGCTCATCGTCCACGCCTGGCACTTCACGTGTTACCGATTCGCTATAGACGTCGCTAAAGGCCGTCACGTTTGAAGAAGTTAAATAGTTTTGTAATGCTGTTTGTTCGGAAACCGTCAACACGGACTCTTTTGACACAATCGCATCATAGGTAATCAATTCCTTGAACTGACGATCCGCAATCCCGTCTAGTGACCCGAGAATACCGCGTCCTGCAAATAGAAGTGCCACGCTCCCAGCCACCCCGAAAATCGTCATGAACATCCGTTGTTTATAACGGAAAATATTCCGCGCCGTTACCTTATGCGTGAAGCTGAGGCGGTTCCAAATGAACGGAATACGCTCGAGAAGAATCTTCGACCCAGCCACTGGAGCTTTCGGCAAGAGAAGCGCTGAAGCTTGCTCATGAAGTTCACGGCGGGCAATCCATAATGGAGGTACCACGCTACAGATAAGCGAGCAAATAATCGCAATCACGGCGATGAGTGGATGGAAATTCAACTGGATACTTGGCAATACCGTATCCTTCATCAAGGTCGCACCTAAAGCACTTGGCAATGCATACGTTCCAAGTAAGATACCTAGAATAGTTCCTGAGACCCCTGCCGCAAATCCATACACGGCAAATTTCTTCATCACGTCTTTTGTTTCATACCCTAGCGCCTTCAACACTCCGGCATTGATTCGTTCTTCATTCACAAAACGCGTCATCGTCGTTACCGTTACAAGAGCCGCAACGGCATAAAGCACAATCGGGAAGAGGTTCCCCACCGACGTAATCCCTTCGGCTGTCGTCTTCATATTGAAGAATCCTTCGCTTCCAAGCATCGTCGAGCGCGTGTATACGGAGTACTTCGGTTTCGTGAGTTTTGAAACGTCCACTTTCGCCTTTTCAAGGTCCGATTCCGCCTTCTGAATATCCTTGTCGGCTGATTTTTTCTTTTCGTTGTACGTTTCTTCGCTTTCTTTTAGCTGCGTTTTGGCATCCGCGAGTTTAGCTTCACCGTCCGCTAACGTTTTCTTGGCTTCAGTTAGTTTCGCCTTGCCTTCTTCTAAAGTACCAGCGTTGGCTTCAAAAGTTGCTACTCCTTGGCGATATTGTTCTAGCCCATCGACGTACTGGCTGTAGCTAGCATAATACTTGGCTAGGCCTTGTCGGTATGCTTCTTGCCCTGCGAGTAATTGTTGTTTCTTCGATGCAAGTTCAGCCTCAGCATTTGAAATCGCCGTTTGACCCGCTGTGAGTTCTTGTTCTTTTTGAGTGAGCACTTGTTCTTTGGCCGTAAGTGTCGCCTCTGTTTGAGTAAGCTGGGCTTCTGCTTGCGTTAAAGCTGTCTCCATCGCTTGAAGGCTCTCTTTGGTAATTCCTTTTGCAGCAGCCGCAGCAGGGTCACTAGCTAAAAGTGCCTTTCCTTGCGCTAAGGCTGTCTTCTTCGTTTCGAGGTCTACCTTACCCGCTTCTAGTTGCGCTTTGGCCTGTGCTAATTGCGTTTTGCCGGCTTCAAGCTGTTCCTGTCCACTTGCAAGCTCTTCTTTTTTGGCCGTGAGTTGCGTCTCGGCTTCTGTTAACTTGGCACTTGCATCATCCAACTGAGTTTTCTTCTGGGCTAAAGTAGCCACGGCTTGTTCGATTTGCACACGGGCACTTTCGAGTTGTTCGCGGCTAGCTTCCAACTGATTCCATGCAGCGTTTAACTTCGCATCTCCAGAAGCAATCATTGCTTCGTTGTCAGCTACTTCTTTTTGCCCGTTTGCAAGCGTCTTTTCGTTCTTTTCGATTTCACTCTTACCATCTGCTAATTTCTTCTCGGCATCCGAGAGTTGCGTCTTGGCATCGGTTATTTTTTCTTTACCTTCTGAAATCTTATCGTCGGCCGTCGCCTTCAATGCGTCTAAGCGCACCGTTCCATTGTCGGCCAACTTTTCTTCCAGAGCCTGTTGCAACGCCGCTACCTTATCTGCATACTCACGACTCGTTGTTTTCCATTTGCGTAAATCTGGATAACGAAGTCTAGCGATCGTATACACTTCAGAATCGAAGGTGTCTTTTGGCACTACGGCAAACCCGCTAAGGTCCCCGCTCCCCGCACTCGATACACCTTTAATCGTCTTCGAAAGGAGCTCGCTAGAGTTCACAAAACCAGTAATCGTAAATTCATGCTCTTTTAATAGAGTGGAACTTCCGGATTCATTCAATCGAATCGTGTCGCCAATCTTGTACTGATTCGCCATCGTTTGGGCAAGCGCCACTTCATTTGATTTCGTAGGCAACTTACCACTCACCAATTCGAATGTTGAAATATCTGTCGTCTGAGAGAACACACGAATCGCGTTCGGCGTATCGCCAATCACCGTATCGGCAAAATAGCCAAACTCCACATCGGCGTTCTCTTGCTTGATCTCGGCTTGGTCTTCGCCACTTAACCCGTAGCCTGCCACCACGAATAAATCGGCAGCGTTGGACTGTTCCATATAGCTGTTCAAGGTGTCTTCAATATCCGGCCCCGATACTTTTAGGCCCACAAGAGCAAATGCCCCGAGCATCATGAGTAACATAATAGAAAGGAAGCGGCCCTTCGACTGGCGAAGTGAGTTCCTTATATCCTTATTTAATGTCTTCTTATTCAACGTCCTCCCCCCTTCTAATATTCAAGCGTTTGAATATCTTGTGGATTTGGATTGAGTTCCATTTTCTTCACGCGCGCGTCATGCATATAAATCACGCGGTCGGCAATCGGCGCAAGCGCAGAGTTATGCGTTACGATAATGACCGTTGCGCCTTGGTTACGCGACATATCTTGTAAAATTTGAAGCACTTGTTTTCCTGTATGGTAGTCGAGCGCTCCGGTTGGCTCGTCGCAAAGTAATAACTTTGGATTTTTGGCAACCGCACGTGCGATGGAAACGCGTTGTTGTTCCCCACCGGATAATTGCGACGGGAAATTATTCATGCGGTGTTCAAGCCCCACTGCCTTCAAGGCTTCCTCTGCATCTTGAGCGTCTTTTACGATTTCAGCCGCTAGTTCCACATTTTCCTTCGCCGTTAAGTTCGGCACTAGATTATAAAATTGGAAGACAAATCCAACATCGTCTCTTCTATAGTAAGTGAGTTGTTTTTCATCAAAAGTCGAAATGTCCACGCCGTCAATAAGGACTTGTCCTTCGTCGTTGGTGTCCATACCCCCTAAAATATTCAGAACCGTTGATTTCCCTGCACCGCTGGCCCCTAAAATCATTACTAATTCGCCTTTTTCAATTTCAAAATTCACATCATTATTCGCGATAATCTCTGTATCTCCGACATGATACCGTTTATAGCTATTCTTCATTTCGATATAAGCCATGTCTATCCCTCATTTCTATCAACGCAGTTAAATGAACACCGTGTTGATTATCCTTCATTCATACTTTATAATAGGCCTAGCGAAAAAACAATACACAATACTCAACAATGTGTTGATTTAAGAAAGAGTTTAAAAAATGACGATTCAAAAACGTAAAACCACCACAAAAAGCGATTTAAAAGTTGCGCTCACGAGACTCCTGAAACAAAAGGACTTCGAAGCGATTAGCGTGAGCGATATAGCAAAGGAAGCCGGAATCAACCGTGGAACCTTCTATCTGCATTATGTCGATAAATTTGATATGATCGACCAGCTGATTGACGAGATTTTACAAAACATTATTTTCTTATTAAATAAAGACCAGCCGAAAACGAAAGAAGAAGCATTTGCGCCCATCGTTAAAATCTTCGAGTATTTAAAAGAAGATTTCGACTTTATTCATGCCATCTCGCTCAACCGGTTTAACTATACTTCTCATCTAGTCCGAAATTTCTTACTGGAATTATCCAAACAAATCGGTCCGATTAAAGAGACCATCAAGACCGTCTATCCGCTACCGGAAGACTATGCCGCAGAAGTCTTTATTTATAGTAATAGCGCGATTTTCTTCCACTGGATTCAAAAAGGTGGCGTAGAAAGTCCCGAAGAAATCGCAAAAATCTTTTTTAGAATGTCAGTATAAAGGAGCAAACTCATGCAAAAAAATATTATGAAAGACCCCCTCTTCCTCAGCCAAAAATCCAGTGTTGCCGATCCGAAAGCCGATGCTCAGGTAGTCCGCGACTTACAAGATACGCTTCGCGCTAACCGCGACCGTTGTGTGGGGATGGCAGCGAATATGATTGGTGTGAAGAAGAACATTATTATTGTAGCGATTGGACCGATGGATTTGGTGATGCTGAATCCGCGTATTACGAAGAAGCAAGGCCCCTATGAAACAGAAGAAGGATGTCTAAGTCATACTGGAACGAAGAAAACGACGCGCTATAAAACGATTGAAGTAACGTACACCGACCCAAGCGGCAAGAAGCATACGGGAACGTTCACCGACTTCACAGCGCAAGTCATCCAACATGAGATCGATCACTTAGAAGGTATACTCATATAAATACGATTACTCCAATCCTTGCGGATTGTTTCATCATAGCTGTAATGGGGCAACGGCTTGAGCCTTGTTCTCAAGCTCTACCAAGCTTCAAAGGGCGGGTAAAGGTTGTTCCTTAACCCGCCCTAATTCACATTGGTTGCTATCCCCCATTACTGCTACGATGAGTCCGCAAGATTTCCGTAATCGTATCTTACTGCGCTTCTAAATGGACGAAGAAGGAGACTTGTTCCGAGAAGGCGGGACGTCCTCCTTGCGACGCGAGGTGTGTCATCTTCTTCGTTTCATATAGTAAGAAAAAGAAAAAAGAGAAAAGGCTTGACCCTTACGTTACGTTATAGATTATACTTCAAATTGTTAGGAGTTGAGAATATGTATTTAATCAAACAGGTGAGCGAAATTAGTGGTGTATCGGTGCGCACTTTACATCACTATGACGAAATCGGCTTACTATCCCCTAAAAAACATGAGAATGGATACCGCTACTATAGTGAAGAGGAATTGTCCCTTCTTCAAACCATCCTGTACTATAAGTATTTAGGATTTTCACTAAAAGACATCAAAAATCTCATAAAACAAGAAGAGGAAGATCTGTTGCCTCACTTGAAACATCAGTTGATTTTAATGCACAAAGAAAAAGAACGTCTTCTAACATTAATCGACACATTAGAAAAGACCATTGAGTCGAAAGAAAGGAAAATGACAATGACAACAGAAGAAAAATTCAAAGGGTTCACCTTTAAAGATAACGAAAAATATAAACAGGCCGCGACTGAAAAGTACGGTGAAACAGTGTTGAACGAGACTGCAGAAAAACAAAAAGGCAAGGAAGAAATCATAGCAGACGGCTTCAACAAGATCTGGTTCGCGTTTGCTGAAAATATTGAAAAAGGCCTTCCAGCAACAGACGCTGTAAACGTGGACTTAGCAAAACAACTCCACCAACACATGTGCGCCTACGCGTTCGACTGCTCGATCGATGTCTTCTCAAGCATCGGATTCGGCTACGCTCAAAACGAAGAGTTCAGAACGAACCTCGATAAATACGGCAAAGGTGTGGGCCAATACGCTTGCGACGCAATCCAAGCCTATGTCGCACAGGAGAGAAAATAAGAAATGTAAAACGGAGTTAGACGTTTGTCTAACTCCGTTTTTGTTTGATTGTAAGACTGCATTTAATTCTCTATTCTTGCTTTATAATCTATTTTTCGTATTGTTTTAGAATAATGCTTGCACTATAATTTCTAATAGGGAGAATTTTATCAAAATAACTTAGGAGAGGTGCAAATAGTATGGATTTACTTTTTCTTTTTTCTGTAATTTTATTACCTTTTATTGTCGTTTTTGTTCTAACTACTCTTACTACTAAACAACCGCAAGAAATATCTAATTCTTCGACTCAAGAACCTCTTGAGCCAGTAAAAGAGCCAGAATTGAAAAGGTTTCAGTTTCCAATTCAGTTCGAAAACACAAAAGAAAATCAATCTTGGTTTCATTATATTATGAAAGATGCTTGCAAAGATATCCCGAGAAAAGAGCAATTTCAGGAGATGTCTCACGAAGAGATTATCACCTTTGTAGAGGTTGGAGAGAAAGTTTATCAATATTGGAAAGATAATGTTTGGGGTTCTAGTACAGTTGCTCAACCTAATGAACACGGATTTCCTACATTAAATTTATATGCTGAATTAAGCAATGGTGATCTTCATTATATCGGTTACCTTTCTGAATTTGATTTTCAACAACTTGAAAATTATGATTATGAAAACCCTTATTATTGTTTTATTAACCTTAAAGGTGGGAAATATAAGACACCTTATGTTAATAAAAACGGAGAAATTAAAGTACAAACTTTAGCAGAACAATATGAAGTTAGTGTCTCACTTGCTGTATACGAAAAATTTACATCCTCAGATTTATAATCTAAAAGAGCAGTTAGCTTAAAAGCTTACTGCTCTTTCATTTTTACCTCACAAATACTAATCTATTCGGTGTCGACAACTCTGCATCATACATAAATCCGTCTTCACTAAAAGCCTCCAACTGCTTCACGTCGGTCACTTGTTCGCGCATGGCAAACCCCACTAGCAACCCGCGTCCTTTTTTCGACGTTGTGGAGTGTTGTTTCAACGTTCCGTCCCTGCGTTCGTAAAATTCCACGTCTATCCAGTTGTAACGCGTGCGGTCGAGTAACGTGCTGAACTCATCACTAGCACAGTTCACTACCGTTTCCCCTTCTGCAAATAATTCAGCCCACTCCGCTTTCCAGTATGCCTTCAAGCTCTGCCCTTCAACGCGCAATGGTCGTAACATATCTAAGCGATACGGCTTTATATAAGCATCAGGCGCCACAGCCCCATACAAGGCAGACAAAATACGTACATGCTCACTTCCATAGCCTAATCCCTTATTCCATCCCTCGACTAGCTTCAACCAGCGAAACGCCAGTCCGTTATAGAGTTCAATGGCAGGAGCAGACCTAGCCACCTTCCAACCTTCGATAAAGGCTTTATTTTCTTCAAGCAACTTCCCTTTGACTCCAAGAACGCGGGCAAGGTCTTCTTCAAGCACTGCGCTCACAGCCTCCACTACTTTTCTAGCAGCCGGACTCACTTCCCAGTCGCGCTCCTCTAATGCGTCACCATTCATTTCCTTTGCAGGCGATAATATGAGTTTCATCTTAATCCTCCCTTCGTTCATGTCCTCCTTAGTGTACCTTACTCCCCCAGTTTTGACAAAATACAAGACGCAATTTATACTGATTACTATCAACCTTAAAGGAGAATTGTATGCCTCAACCATTGACACTTCTGATTAATTCCATCGCCTCATTTTATTTATTACCATTTTTAAGCGTTGGAATCTATGCTATTTGGGCCAAAAAATATTCACTCGCAAACTTCTTACTTTTCTTTGGAGGTGTCAACGCCCTCCATTCGATTCGTCTCATCTATCAAAAATCAGTTATTGGATATATCATATGGTTTGTAGCGTGGGCGCTGATTCTTTACGCGTCTTACTGGAACAACCAGCACGAAAAGCCCTATAAAACAGAAAATGCCATGCTAGATTTTCTCGTTTGTATTGTGAATGGAAATCCGTTTCCTGACAAAATTGAAGACCCAAACAAAGCTCGTGCCATCATTGCACTCGTACTCACAATTTTAATGATTATCGCCTAACAAGGAGGACCTCATATGGACTTTGTATTCATCTTATTTTCTATTCTTAGTTTCTTTATCGTTACATTTGCTTTCTTACATCTACTCGCAGGAGGCGTCGCTCTTCTAAAAGGAGACAAAACAAAAGGAAACATCCTCATTTTTGTAGGAGGCCTAATCGCACTTCCTGCAATCCCATTACTAGCAATGGTTCGCGGAATTTCATTCGTTACATGGATTGTTGGGGCAACGCTTTGCTGCGTGGGAGCCTATATAAACGGAAAAGAAAATGGCAATAACAATATATCACATCACGTTATCCGCATCACCATTGCAATCCTTCTCACAATTGGACTGGCGCTCGTTTAAAAAAGGAGTTCATTAAAAGGAGGATTTTTTATGGCGGAAGCATTTGGACTTTTAGTGAAGTTATTTTACTTATCAGTTGGTATCATTATTTACTCTCTCTTCAATTTATTCGCTAGCAGCAGTGCCTATTTCAGAAAAAAGAACACGCCTGGAAACGACTATATTTTCCTTAGCGCGCTGTGCTCTCTCATCACCCTTCCAATGCTATTCGGGTCCTATCCTCTTGCGATAGTGACTTGGATTGGCGGACTGGTGTTGCTGTTTATCGGGTCTAAAAAGAATCATGAAGCAAACGATGATTCCAATCCAACGTTTTACTTTATTAATTTAACTTTCGGCGGCCTTATTGCAGTATTTATGATTGTACTTTTCTTAGGATGATAAGGAGGTTCTTAGATGTTAGCATTTTTATTTGATTTTTATAACGTACTATTCGTGATTTTCGGTTACTCCCTATTAAACTTAACGGTTAGCTTAGTAGCCCAATATAGAAAAAAGAATACGCCTGGAAATAACTATGTTTACATAGGTACACTTTTTTCTCTCGGTACCATTCCATTGCTATTCCTTTACTATCCTCTCGCGATAGCAGCTTGGTTTGTCGCCATAGTGTTGTATTATAGCGGAGCTAAAATGAATCACGAAGCAAACGATGATACCACTCCGCTGTTTTATTTATTTAGTTTAACGATTGCGGCTATTATTACATTTGCACTATTTTTACGTCATTTATAATTGTTTAAAGAAAGGAACTTTTGCTGATGTGTGATAAAGAAGTAGTAGAAGTGTAAAAAATTTTGCCGTTCCTATCCGGCGTTTGCGCATTGCGCCGGATAGGTCGGGCGGTCATTCGGGCAGGTCTACCTTGCCAACGAAAGAGTAATAAATATCAATGTCCTGTCTGCGTGTGCCGTTCTCGTCATAGCTGCACTCATGCACAACGATTTTCTCCACAAACTCACGCAAAAGGGTAGGGGTAAGTTCTTCAAAGCTGGTGTACTTGCGGACAACATTCATAAACTTTTCTGCGTTTACCGTGGCTTCCTGCGCTTTGGAAAGCTCTGCCCGGATAGCGGCGGCTCTCTCTTTCAGTTCTTTCTGCTCGGCTTCATAGTCTGCCGACAGCTCCGTGAAACGCTCGTCTGAAATGCGCCCGGTCACGCTGTCCTCATACAGCCGCTTGAAGATAGCGGATAACTCGCTGATACGCTTCTCGGCGGCTTCCAGCTCCTTTTTCCTTGCGGCGTTCCTGCGCTTGCCCCCGTCCTCGTTCTGCTCGATCAGCAGCTTCATAAACCGGGCTTCGTGCTTCGCTGCATAGCTGGTGACTTTCCGCAGATTGTCGGTCACTCCGGCGGTCAACAGGTCGGTGCGGATAAAGTGCGCCGTACAGTCACGGGTACGCTTCTTGTAGCTCCCGCAGATATAACAATCCTGCTTGCGGGTGGCGTTCTGGTAACGCTGCTGGTAAAGGACGCTGCCGCAGTCGGCACAAAAGAGTATGCCGGAGAATAAGCCCACTTCATCATAGCGGTTCGGGCGTTTGCGCTGCTTGCGTAACTCCTGCACACGCTCCCACATCTGGGTGTCAATGATAGGCTCATGGTGGTTCTCGAAAATCGCCTGTTTCTCAATGGGGTTCTCTACGCTGTGCTTGGTCTTGTAGGACGGCTTCTCCGTCTTGAAGTTTACCAGACAGCCCGTGTACTCCCTGTTTTCAAGGATATGTACCACGGTATTGGTCGCCCACTTGCACTCATAGCCGGGGTGGTAGCGGCGGGTGCTTCCCGTCCGACGGTATTCCAGCGTTCCCGGCGTGGGGATCTCCTGCTCTGTGAGCATACGGGCTATCTTGGTCGGCCCGTTCCCGGCAAGGCACAAGCTGTAAATCTGCCGCACAACAGGGGCGGCTTCCCCGTCAATGATAAAATTTTCGTCCTCGTCCATAAAGTAGCCGTATACGGGTTTGCTCGTGACGGGCTTCCCGCTCATACCCTTAGACCGTTTTACTGCTTTGATTTTCTTGCTCGTATCTCTCACCAGCCATTCGTTAAAAATGTTCCGCAGAGGGGCAAAATCATTGTCGCCCTGTGCGCTGTCCACTCCGTCATTGATAGCGATAAAGCGGACGCCTTTCTGTGGGAAAATCATTTCCGTATACATTCCCACTTGCAGATAGTTTCGCCCTAACCGTGACATATCCTTGACGATAACGGTGCCGACTTTTCCGGCTTCAATGTCCGCAAGCATGGCTTGAAAACCGGGTCTTTGGAAGTTCGCCCCAGAATAACCGTCATCTGTGTACCATTGCAGATTGGAAAAGCCGTTCTGCTTCGCATAGGTTTCAAGAATACGCTTCTGGTTTGAAATAGAATTGCTCTCACCTTGCAGCTCGTCCTCGTGGGATAATCTCGGATAAAGGGCGGTAATAAGGTTTCGGGTGGTCTGTCTTAACATAGTGTCCTCCATTTCCGACAGCCAGCCCCACTATTCCGTATGACTATCATACCACACGCCGGGGCTGGCTGTACAGTCCTTTCTGCTTCTTTACGTCCCGTCAAATTGCCGATTTTTGTGTAGCAGCTTCCGCTTCCAGCACTTTCAGCATTTTATCGGCGGCGGTGGCGGTGGTGTCCTGCTTGAAATAGCCGGAAACGACAAGGACAGAATTACCTATGCGGATTTCCGTCACGCAATCCGGGCGGCGGGTGCTGCGGTCATTCTTTGGGGTGTTGGTCATAGGCGGCTCTCCTTTCTGTTCATCAGCTTTTTCAGTTGTCCCATTTTCTCCTGCGCCGTGGCTTTTCGGAAGTTGCTCCCGGTAAAGCGGACAGGAGAACACATTTCAATCAGACGGTCATAAATGCGGGCGTGGGCGGTGTCCTCCGGGTGCTGCAAGTCCTCCAGCGTGAGATTAGTCGTGACGATCAGCGGCCTGCCGCTGCGGTAACGGCTGTCAATCACGTTGTAGACCTGCTCTAAGCCGTATTCCGTTCCCCGTTCCATTCCAAAATCGTCAAGGATAAGCAGCGGGAAGCTGCAAAGTCGGGAGATATATTCATTCCTGCCCTCAAAGCTGGCGGCAAGGTCACCCAATATCAATGCAAAGTTTGTCATGCACACGGGGATTTCACGCTCCATAAGGGCATTTGCGATACAGCCCGCAAAATAGCTCTTGCCTGTGCCAACGCCGCCCCATAGCAGATAGCCAATGTTGCGCTCTTTCATGGTTTCCCAGTTCTCCACATAGAAATGGGCGTGTTCCATTTGCGGGCACTTGCCGTTGTCGTTCTCAAACGTCCAGCCCTGCATAGCCGGGTCTGTAAAGCCCCGCCGCTTCAACCGCTCGACAGTTTCAAGGTGACTGCGCTGTTTCTCTGCGGCTTCCCGTTCCTCACGCTCTGCCCGCTGGCAGTCACATTCTGCCGGGTGGCGGTCACGCCCCAGCCATGCGGCGGTTTCTTTGGGGAAATAGCCCTCTTTGGGCTTGTGGCACTTCCCGCAGTATAAAAGCCCGTCCTCGCCGGTGTAGTCCTCCGGCTCCGGCGTGGTGTCGGTCATATTCAAAATCATTTCATCAAATCCATTCGTCATAAGCTCTCGCCCTCCTTACAGGTATAATCGGGTATGCCCTTTTTCGGGGCTTTCTTGGCTGCGTCCTCCTGCGCCCACTTGAAAATCGTGGCTGCATGGCTCTTGTATTTCCTCCCGCTGGAAGCGATATGGCAGGATAGGCGGTCAATGTAATACTCCCACTTGCCGGGAAGCTCTGTTTTCAGCCCGTCAAGCTCCGTATCGGAAAGAATGACATTGTGGTATCTGCCATAGGCGGCGGGGGCGGGGTGTCCCGTTTCTAACTCTCTCTCTTTTTCTATTTCTATATCTATCTCTTTCTCTATCTCTATCTCTGGTGGACAAATGTCCGCTCGATATGGTGGACATTTGTCCGCCCCTGTCTGCGGCAGGGCTTTTTGTTCCTGCAAAGCCAGCCGCGCCCTGCGCTTGCGCTCCCCCTCGGTAGAGGACTGGCCGATTAAAAGCTCAATGTTGCTCATGTAGAGTGCGCCGCTTGGCAAAGGCTCCACAAGCCCCAGCTTCATAAAGATTTTCAAAGCTCTCTCTACGGTACCTACCTGCTGGCGGGTAATGGTCGCAATCATCTGGGCGGTGTAGGGGATATTCTCGTCAAGCTGCAATTTCCCGCCGTTTTTCAGCGATTTCAAGTACAGCTTCAAGAGAATGTTGGAATAGATAACGCCGTCCTGCATACTTTCCAGCAGAACGATTGCATCATCGTCAAAATAGCTCTCTTTCAGCTTGAGGTAGTAATATTTGCGGTTATCTGCCATAGGCTGCGTCCTCCTTTTTCCAGCGTTTGGAATAATAGCGAGGGCATAGTATGATAACCGCCCGGAAGCTCTGTTTGCAGTCACGGGTGCAGCCCCGGCATAGGTCGTTGTAAGTGATACGGTTGCGGTGGTTGAGGAAGAAAGACCATTCCAGCCGCCGCTTCTTGCTCATTCTCGGCAATGGTAAGCTCCTTTCTGCCGTTCCTATCGGTGTAGCGGGATAGGGGGCATTTTCTGTATGTTCTCGGTATCATTTTCGGGCTTTTTCTGCCCTGTAAGCCCCGTTTGGAAGTCGGGGAGTATTGCGGTAAGGGTTCATATCATACCTGTATTTTTGTAGGGTTTCGGTATCATTTCGGGGCGGTCTTTAACGCTCCTGTTCACGCTTTTTCTGCTGGCTCGGTGCGCCCCTTAAAATCTGGTCGATATTGCGTCTGACTGTCTGAAGCTCCTGCGCCCGCTGGCGTTTCTC
The DNA here is from genome assembly GCF_001806915.1 of Granulicatella sp. HMSC30F09. Classification (NCBI taxonomy): domain Bacteria; kingdom Bacillati; phylum Bacillota; class Bacilli; order Lactobacillales; family Carnobacteriaceae; genus Granulicatella; species Granulicatella sp. HMSC30F09. The sequence continues at coordinate 20,939 of NZ_KV786418.1, forward strand.
CCGGTAGTCGTTATATCCGGCGTTCTTCTGGACGGTAAGCTGCTCAATCTCCCTTTGCAGGGCTTTGCTGGCTGGCAGCTTGGTTATTCCATGCTCCCGGAAATAACGGGCGGCTGTGTCCGCTATGATAAAATCGCTTTCGTGCTGTTCCCGGTAGGCTCTCCGGGCTTTCTCCGATTTCTGCGCTTTCAGACCGTCACGGGCGGGCTTCGTGCCGATATAGCCCAAAAGGTTGCGCTGCAATTCCTTTTTCTCCCGGATAGCGGCTTCCAGCCCTTTCAGTCCGGCAAGGCTCTCCTGCGTGGCGGTGTTGGCTGCGGAAATGGCAGCGTCCAGCTCGTCCGGGGAAGAAAAGCCATACTGCTGGTAGAGCATGAGGGTAGCCGACATCTGTTTGAGGTTGTGCATGGTCGCCCACTTCTCATAGCCCCGTCCTTTCCCCTCGGCTCGCTTGGCGGCTATGTCTACCATGCGCTGTACAGCGTCATTGTTCGGGGCGTTTTTCGCTTCTTTTTTCGTCCGTAAGCGGTCTTTGATACTGCCGGGGTATTCCGCTATGGCTGCGGGTTTTTCGGCGGCTCTGGCGGCGTTCTGCTCCAAAACGGAGAGGACAGCAGCCCGGTCAAAATCGTCCCCCAGCTTCCGGGCGGTAATTGGCTTCGTCCTGTCCGGCGTGAGGTAACTTAGCCGCCCCCGGCTCTCCTTGACGGTCACACCATGCCGGAGAAGCAGGGCGGCAAACTCATCAAAGCCGGAAGCAGCGGCAAGGGCTTCCCGGATAGTCCGGCGCAGCTTCGCCTTATCCGTTTCAAACTTGGTCTGCCGGGGCGCGATACCGTCCGCAGCAATAGGGGCGTTGGCTCTGTCAAGGGCAGCCTGTCCTTTCTTCTGCGCCCAATACTCACGCTCGGTAATGCGTTCTTTGCTGCCGTTCAAAAGGTCTATCTGGTAAAGCCCCTCGCTGTGGCACATCTCCATGACTTCGGCTTTCAGATAGTTCATAGCTGCGTCCGTACAGCGGTGCTTGCAGCCTGCTTTCCTGTCCGCTGGCCTGTCCATGTGGGGCAGCATGGGAACCTCCGCAATCCGCAGACTGTTAATGACGATATGCACATGGATATTTTCGGTGTGGCTGTGTCCGTCCGGGTGGGTGCAGACAAGGGCCTGGTGTCCGGGGAAATGCTCGGCGCAGAACTTCTCGCCCAGCTCCTGCGCCCGATCAACGGTCAAGCCGTTGTCCGGGCCGTCCCGTGGGTCAAAGCTGATGATGTAGTGGTGGCTCTTTACGTCCTCCCGTTTCTGGTTCTTGCCGTAGCGGAGATTGGAGCGCATACAGGCAACGGCAAAATCCTCCCCGCCACAATTCAGAGAGGATATGCGGTAGTCTACCCTCGGTATGAGCCGCCCGTCTGCGTCAAGGGTGGGCTTCATGGTAAACTCGTCATGCTCGAATGTGAGGTATTTTTCAGCGTCCCCGTAGTTGGCATTTTTAGAGCTGATATGTTTGAGTATCGCCAACGGCTTCACCTACTTTCTGCAAGACTTCAAACTTCAAGGCGGCAAGGTCGGCGGCGGCTCCCCGCACTTCCTTTTCCAGCCCCCGGTAGGGGCTTCCGTATTCGTTCAGGCTCCGGGCAATCTGGTTTAAGTTGCCGCCGATTTTCCCGTACTCTGCCGTGAGCTTGGAGAGGGCGGCAAGCAGCCCGTCATTGACCGGGGAAACGGTGACAATGGGGCGTATGGTCGCTTTCCGTATGGCTTGCCGGATAAACTCGGACTGGCTGATTTCATAAGCCGCCAGCCGCCCGGTGAAGTCGGCGTATTCTTCATCGGTCATGCGGGTCTTTACCACATGACGGCGGTGGGGCGTATTGTATTTCTTTCGCATGGTCTGTGACCTCCTTTCTCGCCCGACAGGGCGCATAGCAGGGTTTGGGGAAGGCACTCCCCAACAAGATTCCCGCAGGGGCAAAAATAAGCGGAGAGCGAATTTTGGCACCTCGGTAGAATCTTGCTCTGAAAAACTCCGGCGTTCCCCGGCTCCCGTCCTTTCCGCTAACAAAACGTTTCAAAAGGGCTTTGCTACCCGCTATTCCGGCTTATCTTGAAAATTTTCCTTTCACTACCTACAACACCACGCAAAGCAAAATGGACGGAGATTTTTAGAATTTCCCCTCTATTCCCTACAACACCACGCAAGCCGGAATAGGCGGACAATGGCAGTATTTTTTTCTTTGATACCCTCTACGGATAAGTAAGGGATTTTGCCAACTGCGGCGGCTATTTTCCCTTTTGTTTTTTCATACTGGGGATTTTCAAAAATGCCAAACAGGAACGAAAAAAAGCAGCAAATCTGTTGAATAGATTTACTGCTTTCTGGTTGCCGGCGAAGCGGCGGTTATTCAGTTGTAGGCGGTAGGGCTATCTCCCAAAGCGGAACTTGAAAATAGCTGTGAGAAGCGTCTGGGTGATGTAGTCCTCTGTATCTTGGTCTACCCGTCCATTCACACGGGCGGCACATTGTATGCGGCGGCGGTAATACTGCAATACAGTTCCCACCGCTTCCGGCTCCCCGCTGGCGGCTTGGACGATTGTTTCATAGGGGAGAAGCCTATTATTTCTCATATGCCATTCCCTCCATTTCCGCTTGGAGCTGCCGTAGGGCTTTTCGGATATGGTAGCCCGCTGTGCTGCGGCTGCGCCCGTACTGTCTGCCAATTTCGTGCTGTGGAATACGCTTGAAAAAGGACAGGTAAATCATTTCCCGCTCCCGTTCGTCCAGCCGTGACAGGGCTTCCGCAAGTAAACCGCTGCTGAAAATGACCGTATCGCCGCAAAGGGTAAGTATGTATTCCTCGTCCGGCTCCGGGGCTTGGAAATATTCATCTGTCGTGCCTAAAGGGTAGTGCTTTTCGTCTGTGAGGTATTCAAGGGATATTTCTCTTTTGTGCTTCCTGCTCCGTGTCCTCGCTGCGTTGATCGTTGCATTTCGGATAACGACTTTGCAAAAGGCATGGAAAGTGTACTCGATATGTTCCCGATATTCTTCTGTACAGGTCATGGAAAATCCCCCTTTCCTCCCAAAAGGGCTGTGGCTGGTTAGTAGTTGCTTTTTATGATAGTAAGGGGCGGCAGCACTTTAGGCTGTCGCTCCTTGACTGCCTAACTGCAAAACCGGGCGGGGCTGTCAACGGCGGGCGAAGCCCGTTCATCTTGACCGTTGACTGGCTCGGCCGGGTTTGCTATTTATCCGGCAAACTTGAATTTATTTTAAGCTATCACGTTTTACCTTTTTAAGCCTTACTATCATTACCATAGGAATTTCTTTATTGTTTTTGAAACATTCTTCATAAAATCCATCAATGACAAATCCAGCTCTGAAACAAAGGTTAAAAATATCTTGTATGGAACGATGATAATAAATCTGCTCCTCCGGCTGCCCTTCGATCGCTATATCATAGTAACTGTGCGGTGTCATATATTTTTCAGTCAATGTGATAAAACAAGGGTGCTGCGTTGCAAAGACAAAAATCCCGTTTTCCTCCAATAGTTCATAAACAGCCATAAAAAGCGGTTCAATATCCGTAATATCCATAATTGCCATATTAGAAACTGCTTTCGTAAAGGCTCGATTTCTTTTTAATCCTAATAAGCTTTCTCTATTGGTCGCATCCGCTACGCAAAACTCAATTTGTTTTGCATATTGTGATCGCCGTCTTTTAGCCAATTCTATCATTTTTTTGCTGTAATCAAAAGCGACGACCGAAGCGCCTCTCTGTGCAAGATACGAAGAATAATTTCCATTGCCGCACGCAATATCCAAAATGTAATCCGAAGGATCAGGAGAGAGAAGTTCCGTTACTTTGGGACGTACTACCTCTCTGTGAAATTCATTGGATTCGTCACCCATTGCATCATCCCAAAATTGTGCGTTTTTCTCCCAGATCTTTTTGCTTTCCTCTGTTCCCATGTTCTCTCCCACTCCCAAAATTTGCCTTTTTGCTTCCATTAAATCTTCCTTACTATATTCCATTGTTACCCTCCATAACTTCTGATTGTTGCCGTCTTGACTATTATGTATCTTTTCTTTCCAAAATGGTATAGGCTTTTATTTTTATAATGCTGCAAAACTTTTCTTCTGTAAGGTATTCAAAGGATATTTCCCTTTGCCGCCGCTATTGGAAAGCCAAAAGCAGCGGCTTTTTTACGCGATATGACCGAAAAGACTAGAAAGCAGGATATGTCATCATTTGTCATTTCTTCTCAATGTAATAACTGCATGGCATATCAAGCCAAATACAAGAGAAAAACAGCCACCGCCAAATAGTGATGCTCCCCACCCTGCACCCGACATTGTCATAAAACCGCCAACAAAGAAAATACCAATGCCAAGAAATATCCCGACACCATAAAAAAGTCCAATTGCCATATCATACTTATTAAATTGTCGTTTCTCTTTTTTTCACATGTTTCCATTTTTGTTATTACCTCCTTCGCAAAATCGTCCATGTGGACTCCAAAAAGAAAACAAATTTTTTTCAACGTATTTAAATCGGGTTCATTAACATCTCTCTCCCAATTCGATAGCGCCTGCCGGGTAACATTCAATTTCCCAGCCAGTTCTTCCTGTGTCATTCCCGATTGTGTTCGCAGATGACGTATTTGCTTTCCTGTTGTAATATCCGTCTGTTTCTGGTTCAAAATGGTTCCTCCTCTCTGATGCTGATTTTATCAATGATATTTCGCAATAGCCAGCAATGAACGTTTGCATTGCGCAAGATGTTACATTATCTTCTGAAACATATGCCGGATCTTGTCTAAACGGCTGTTCGGGCGGCGTGGCTGAAACACAGGCTCGCCGGAAGTTTCCTGATACCCTTTTAATTCTGTAATGCAGACACTTCTTCCATTTGTATAAAAATTCAAATCATTTCTATATTCACCAATACAACGGGCAGGGATTTCCCCCTTAAAAATAACTTCATCTTTTTCAAGTCTGGTTGATTCAATGATTGCGCAATACTTTGGTGCGTCATTATAAGCCCGTGAAAGATATTCCTGCGGTGCAAAAAGGGTAAAGGAAAGGTATGGTTCCAACAGTTGTGTTCCTGCTTTTTTCAATGCCTGCTCCAACACGACAGGCGCAAGAAAACGAAAATCAGCGGGGGTGCTGACCGGGCTGTAATAAACTCCATAATCAAAACAAATTTGGCAGTCTGTCACTCCCCAGCCATATAAGCCCTGCTCCATTCCATAACGCACACCCTCCATGACGGCATTTTGAAAACTTTGGTTTAAATAGCCGAGAGATACCTCGCTTTTATATTGTGTTCCGCTTCCAACAGGAAGCGGTGTTACAGTCAAACCAATAGATGCCCAAAACGGATTCGGCGGCACTTCAATATGAATCGTGTAGCTCGCTTTTTTTTGCGGTCTTTCCAGATAAATAACCGAAGGCTCTTTCATAGCCACGCCCACATGATATTTTTCTTCTAATAGCGAACAAATAACTTCTAACTGTACTTTTCCCAAAAAAGATAATATAATCTCATGTGTAACAGTATCAATGTCAAAATGCAAAAGAGGGTCTGTATCAGCAATCTCTGTGAGGGCATTTAACAGGGCTTCCCTTTGCTCCGGCTTTTGCGGCTCTACCGTTGTCCGAAGTAATGGCATGGGATTATCAATCCGTGTTTTGTGAGGCAGGAGTTTTTCATTTCCCAGAATGTCGTTCAGTTTCAAAGTATCATCAGCTAAAATAACAATTTCTCCCGGACAGGCATGGTCAACCGGGACGATTTCACCATTTGACGGAATACACATTTCTGTAATCTTTATTTTTTCCTTTTTTGACAGCAGCAGGGTATCCCGTAAATGGAGCGTCCCATGATACAGGCGTAAATAAGAAAGCCGTTTTTTCCGCTCTGTATACTCAACCTTAAAAACATATCCACATAATTCAGACTGAATATCGTCTGTTTCTGTAATGAAAGTTTCTGTAATCGCTTCAATCAGTTTTTCTGTTCCTAAATTGTCTTTTGCACTCCCATGATAAACAGGAAACAAAGAGCAGCATCTGGTTCTTTTGCACTTTTCATATTGTAATTCCTGTATATCCAAAGAATCCTCTGCAACATATCGTTCTAATAGTTCATCGCTTCCGGAAATAATCATATCCCATTTGTCCAAATCAGAAATATCGGTCATGGTTATCTTTGGCGACAGGGAAACCTCCTGCATGACAATCATATCACTGGTAAGTTTATCTTTAATGCTTTGGTAAACACGCCGCAGGTCGATCCCATTTTGGTCTATCTTATTTATAAAGATAATTGTCGGAATGTCCATTTTCTGAAGCGCATGGAATAATATACGGGTTTGTGCCTGTACGCCGTCTTTTGCCGAAATGACTAAAACAGCTCCGTCAAGGACAGATAAAGAGCGGTATGCTTCGGTTAAAAAATCCATATGACCGGGAGTGTCCACGATATTGATTTTATAATCATTCCAGCAAAAAGAAGTAACCGCTGTCTGAATGGTAATTCCGCGCTGCCGTTCCAAAATCATAGTGTCTGTTCTTGTAGTTCCTTTATCCACGTTTCCTTGTTCCGCAATCGCTCCACTGGTGTACAGCAGGCTTTCCGTCAATGTTGTTTTTCCTGCGTCTACATGGGCGAGAATTCCAATATTGATTATTTTCATGTGATTGTCCTCCTTTTACAGCCCCAAAAGGGCATAAAAATCCCCAGCAGTAAAATACTTTTACCACTGGGGATTATAATTTGCGGACATACACATATACAGCATACACCTGTTTGTGATTGCTGTTTTTCGGATATGTCAAAATTGATAAGGCAAAAGTATTCTTAAATTGGGTACAAAAAACCAAGCCCCCACAAAAGGGACTATCATAATCCTTTGTTCCCACTATTTGATTATAGTTTTATTTAAGAATACCTTGCCGCATATTTTTTACTCCTTTTTTGGAATGATGCTATTATATCACATTAGTTTTAGGAAAGAAAGTACCTAAAAGAAATTTTTCTTCCCCTTATATGTAACAATCATACCGACTTTCTGGCGTTCAGAATGGTTTCTGCTGTCTGCTGTGGTGTTTGGTTGGAATTGTCCAGCCAAAAGCCGATCCGTGGTGTTGTCTGCATAAATGTATCGTATAAGGTTTCAACCGTAAAGCCGGAATAGCCTGTTTTCTCCCTGTATCGTTCCCTTCCTTTTATTGTTTCCACATCTGGACAAAGAACGACAACCTCAACAGGGTATTTATGCGGCACAAAAAATATGTACATGTAACTAATTCAACACATTTATAATTTGAATAGGGACATTATAGCATTTACTAAATACAAATTCAATGTATACGGAAATAAAGATATAAGGAGTGGGAAGGATTCCGCCGTAGTCGGCATTGTAGGAAAATCCAAAAGTTTAGATTTTCCCACAATGCTTATCTTTTGGTCTTTGGTTCGGAATAGTGTAGTGCTGGCGGTCTATCTCTTGTTTTCGGTTGCTTGCTTCCTTACCGTACATGAGCATTATATGCTGGGATTAATTTTAATATTACAAGGTCTTGCAGTTATCGCTTTTTTCTTCGGAATATTCAATGTTTCGAAGGGGTTAAAAATGTTTTCAGAAGATAAAAAATCACCACAAGGGTACTTAATGAGCATCGGCGGAGCACTCGCTGGTTTCTCTGCTACAATGTTTATGCCCATTAAACCAATGGGGATGATCCTTTGGGCTATCGGTTCAGTCTGCTGTTGCATCGGGGCCAGTTGGTATGATAGAACACACGAAGATAAGATATACGGTCAAATTATCCGAATTTTCCTCACAGTTGCCGTCTTTGTCATCTTAAACTTTTTCTACAATGTTGTTCGTTAGCAAAACAAGCGTACGGAATATCCGTACGCTTGTTTTATAGTTACCACACCATCAAAATTGTCCCGGTTGCAATGAGTGCACAGCCGATGAGCGATTTCACCGTAAATGTATCGTGCAAAAAAATAAACGCTAAAATCAAAGTGAAAATAATGCTCAGTTTATCCACCGCAGCCACTTCAGTCGCCTTTCCTAGTTGGAGCGCTCGGTAATAGCACAGCCATGACGCCCCTGTCGCAATCCCGGATAAAATGAGAAATACCCAGCTCTTCTTACTAATTTGTGCCAGTCCTGACTGATTATTCGTGATAAACACCATCAACCACGACATCACAACAACCACAACCGTCCGCACTGCCGTTGCCAAATTCGAATTCACTCCATCAATCCCTATTTTGGCAAATATCGACGTTAACGCCGCAAACACAGCCGATAACAACGCAAATACAATCCACATTTGAAAGACCCCTTTAATTACATCTTTCTACTATTATACCTATTTTTTTCTAAAAAAATATAGATTGCATCTGAATGAATTTTTGCTACAATGAACTTACTGACTGAAAGGGAGGAAAAAGGATGCCTGAAAAACTTTTTGAAGAATTAGCACAACTAGAACAAGTAGAAGCTGTGGTTCTTGGAGGTTCCAGAGCTGGAGAACAGTATGATCAAGATTCGGACTATGATGTCTATGTTTATTTGAAAGCTCCGATTTCCCCTGAAATCCGACAAAAACTGCTAAGCAAGTACTGCTCATATATGGAAATCCAAAATCAATTTTGGGAATTGGAAGATGACTGCATTCTAAATAACGGAATCGAAATTGAATTTATCTATCGTTCCTTGGATGATTTTGATCAAGAATTACAGAAGGTGGTTCTAGAACATCAGCCTCATAATGCCTACACGACTTGTATGTGGTACAACTTACTTCATAGCAAAGTTCTATACGACCAAGAGAACCGATACAGCGCTCTACAGAACAAATACCGCATACCTTACCCTGCGACTCTGAAGCGAAATATCATCCAGAGACAGTCCCTTTTACTCGAGACATCCTTGCCCGCTTTTTCCAAACAAATCAAAAAAGCTCTCAAACGCAAGGACATTCTCGCCTTGAACCATAGAAGTAGCGAATTCTTTGCTTCTTATTTTGACCTACTCTTTGCATTGAACGAGCAATTACACCCAGGCGAAAAACGAATGCTATCCTATGCGAAGAAAAACTGCACTCTTCTCCCACAAGATTTTGAAGCAAACATCCAAGCCTACTTCCAAAATCTCTATCAATGGGACCAATCCCAAGCAACACTAGACACCTTTAACCAACTCTTAAAACAACTAAAGAACCTTATTGAAACAACAAATATCTAAGAATAGCGCCCTTCGCAGTGGTTTATTAGACTGTGCGGGCAAAAGACTAAGAAACAAAACGGATTCACACTGTGAACCCGTTTTTTGCTTCTGTCTTTCTGCACCATATCAGTCCGATGTTTCTGCCCTGGGCGTTCGTCCTCGTATCCTGGAGTTGAGTTTGGGCTCGTAGCTTTCGCGTTCCTTTCCGACAATTATCCGCACGTCCTTATCGGACGCTTGCGTTAATTTCGGTAAAGGGTCGAAAGCTGACCACTCGCCCTCACATCCTGTTTGGAGTTGAACTCAGGCTCACACTGCTAGTATTTAAAATTGTAATGTTTTATAAATTTACATTTCAACATAATCCGCAATGCTCACCCCCAAATCCTTCGCACTGTGAAGGATTTTGCACGACTGCAAGCAGTCCTTTGCGTCTAACCTACGAACCGTCATCGCCTATAAACGCCTTTTCTCACATCCTGTTTTAGCGACGAAGCAAATTTTAATCATTGAAATCCGAAACCTCTCGTTTTTCGCTCAAAAAATAAAGAAAAATTCGTCGAAGCATTGTGTTTGAAAAATAGAAGTGTGCGAGTTTCTTTGGATTCCATCCAAACACCTAAGGAGGATAAACGAGAAGAATCAGTTTATTGAAAGAATAGTGGGACTAAGCATTAAAACGAATTAGGGGACGTAGGAATTTTATTCCGTACGTCCCCTTTGAGGCTTTAAAGGTGAGAGACCTAGGCTCGAACCGGTGCCCCACTATATCTCTTTCAATAATAAAACTGATTCTGAACTCGTTTATCCGACGATGCACTTTCCTCTAAAATCCAAAGAAACGAAGCGAAGCTTCGCCTGTTCTTTCAAGCACACACTCATTCACAATGGTTCAACGAATTTTATCCTTTTATTTCATCACCATTTTATTTATTTTTTTGCACACAAAAAGCCGAGAGGTTTCTCGGCTTTTCTGAATGATTATTTGTTTGCTAATAAGTCGCGGATTTCTTTTAAATAATCTTCCGCAGTTGGTGCAGCTGGCGCAGCTTCTTCAGCAGGTTTGTTTCTTTTTGCTAATTCAGAAGCTTTATTCATTCCTTTAACGATTAAGAATAATACCGCTCCAACGATTACAAAGTTGATGATTGCAGCGATGAACGCTCCAATACCGATTTGAGCAGAACCTAATTTAAATGAAACTGCTGCGATATCGCCAGTGTTAGCCACCATAGCGATGATTGGTGAGATAATGTCTTTTACTAACGAATCAACGATTGCTTTAAAAGCACCACCGATAATAACGGCTACAGCTAACTCAACGATATTCCCACGCATTAAAAACTCTTTAAACTCTTTTAACATTCGTTTTTCCTCCTTTTATAAAAAGTTACATAATTACTTTTAATAGAATACTAAATTTTGATTCAAAACTCAAATAAAATTATGTTATGTTTCTATGTTTTTCTTATATAATTTTTTGGAAGATAGTTTTCAACGGCAAAATCAACGCTCTCTTTTGCCGATAACCGCGCTAATAATTCGCCAATCCACACGCCACTCGTCAAACCGGAAGAACCCAGTCCACTCGCCACAAAGGCATTAGAAGTTTCTGGAACTTTCCCAAAAAACGGTAGAAAATCTGAAGTATACGCGCGAGTTCCTACACGGATCCCGCTTCGTTTCGCGTCTTTTAACGCTGGCAAACTCGCACAGGCTTCTGCATACATGCCGTTTAACAACGCTTCATCTGGGGTTAAATCGAACCCTTGCGTATTCTCATGCGTCGCCCCGACTAAAATCTTGCCATCAGGAAACGGGAGGATATCGATTTCCCCATGAAGCATACACACCGGCCATTTCGACGTATCTTCACTCGTTTCCAGTTCCAATTCAATCAATTGCCCTTTTTGCGGACGAACATCCACATAGTAGTCGAGGTCTTCTAATAATTCCTTGACCCAAGCGCCACTGGAGAGAATTACGGCATCAAAAGAAAGAACCTCTTCACCGGTTACCACTCGAATCTCTTCGCCTTCTTTGGATAAAGAAACTTTTTGATGCTTCACTGTAGCCCCGTTTTTGGCTGCTTGTTCTAGAAGAAGCGCTACAAGTTTTTCTCCGTCCACACGACCGCCACCGCTACAATATAAAGCTCCATCTGGATTTGCCCATCCTGGGATCACCTTTGCGACGTCTTCTCTCGACAGCGCCTCTACTTCCCCGATCATCGGCGCATCCACTCGGCGTTCGACCGCCATTTCTTCGACCTTTTTCAGTTGTTTTTCAGTATGTTTGAAAATGTACGCCCCAACCTGTTCATACGGCAAGTCCGTAACTCCATCCGCACGTAACTGTTCCATCAAAATCGGATAATACGCTGCCCCATGAGACACGAGTTGGTACCAGTCTTTATTGCGGCGTTGCGATAGCCACGGACAAATAATTCCCGCTGCAGCCTTGGTTGCTTGGCCGACTCCCGCATCAAAAACGGTCACGTCGATTCCTTTTTTACTGAGTTGGTAGGCCGCCGTTGCCCCTACAATCCCAGCTCCTACGATTGCTACTGATTTTGTCATCTTGTTCACTCCTAGCTGAACTGTCTCATTTCAAATTGCCCTTGTTCTTCAAACCACTCTGCCACTTGCAAAAGCAATGCCTCTTGCCCACGAGCTGCCATAAATTGCACCCCGATTGGTAAGCCTTTTTCGCTCAGATATACCGGTAAGCTAATCGCAGGCGCACCTGTAATATTCGATAATTGCGTAAATGGCGTCAACGCTAACGTGCGATCAAACATCCGCCAAATCACACTTTGTTGCTCAGGGACACTGAGTTCTTCGATCTGGTTGAGCGCTTGACGAACCGATTCCTCCATCGGAAATTGCGTTTGAAGAGGCGCCACATCACTCACGGTCGGCGTTAAAATGAGGTCAAACTCCTCATGGACTTTCTCCATTGCATGCGCGTAAGTATCCCATTTCGCAAGAGCCACACTGTAATCTTTGGCAAGAATGTGCTGACCGGATTGATAAATACCCCATGTCATCAGTTCCATATCGTCCTTGGTAAGCGCTCGTCCAAGACTAGCTTCCAAGCCTTGCATCATTGCTGCGGTCTCGACACTATTCATTAAATAGTAATTCTTCATCACTTCCACACCGTCGACAGGCCAGCCGATGGGTTCCACTTCACAGCCGATTTCTTCAAGGAAATGAACCGCCTTACGAAGCGCGGCTTTGGCTTCTGGAGCGACCACGCTCTCAATCGGGGATTTCTCAATGACGCCCACTCGAAGCGGACGCTCTAAACGGACTTCCCACTCGCGAATAAGTGGCACTAAAAACGGACTATCCTTCTGCTCCACTTGCAAGGCACGCAACAATTCACGCGTATCGCGCACACTCTTCGTCATCGCAAAATTCACCGAAGCTCCTTGCCAGCCACGATAACTACCAGGACCGACAGGAATTCGACCCCGACTCGGCTTCAAACCTAATAGTCCTGAGAAACTTGCGGGAATACGAATCGAACCGCCGCCATCACTGGCTGCAGCAATCTGCACCATGCCGCTTGCAACGGCCGCTGCTGCTCCACCACTAGACCCACCAGCATTGCGTTTCAGGTCATAGGGATTATTCACCGGCCCCCAGAGCTTGGCCTCCGTCATATTTTTAAATCCAAATTCGGGAATATTCGTCCGCCCCACGATAATAAACCCGGCTTCTTCCAGACGTTTCACAAAGTTGTCGGTGCGTTTCATCGGGATGTCCTTTAATAGTTTACTGCCGCAACTGGACGGTTCCCCCGCTTGATTTTGCCCGAGGTCTTTCAATAGAAGCGGCACTCCTCCAAACGGCAAGCCCTCAAACGAGCGCGTCTTCGCTTCTTCTAGCGCCCGCTCTGCTTGGATGTGAACAACCGCATTCAACTCGGGATTGAATGCTTGGATTTTTTCTAAACTTTCTTGTACTAATTCAACCGGAGAGACTTCCTGATTCCTTACAGCCTCTCGCATCTCAATGGCGTCTTTCCACATAGTTCCACGTCCTCTCTACAGCTTCATTGTACAAGGAAAAAGAAAGAGGGTAAAGGGGCAGTTCGTAAAGATTCTCTTTACTTTTCATTCTATTCCTAGCAAAAAAGCGGTATTTCTACCGCTCTAATTTCTAACGCTTCATCCTAATACTTCATAAGGATTGTTGTGAAAGGGAGTGGTACTGTACTCCCTCTTCATTAAAGTTCTCTGGAAGCAACCATTTCTCGAACCGTTCCTTTAGCTTAGGCCACTCTTGATCAATCATCGAATACCAATCCGTGTCTCTAGTTCGCCCTTTATAAACGACGGCTTGTCTGAATCGCCCTTCATAGGTAAATCCTAGACGTTCTGCGGCACGCTTCGAAGGTTCATTGAGCGCATCACATTTCCATTCATAACGGCGATACCCCATCTCTTCAAATACATACCGCGCCATTAAATATTGCGCCTCGGTCGCAATTCTGGTTCGCTGTAACTCGGGTAAATAAGTCACCGAACCGATTTCGACCACTCGATTTGCTGTATCAAGACGCATTAACGCGAAGGTTCCCAGCGCCTTTTGGGTATTTTTATCCAAAATTACATAATAAAATTTGGAGGAATCTCGTAATAAACGCTCAAAAAAATCGTCCCATTCGGCTTCATTGGCAACCGAACTTCCCGCCAAATACGTCCACATTTGAGCAGGAGTATCGGGCCCATAGACGGCATATAGGGCTTCTTTATGCGACTCGTTCAGCTTCTCCAAGCGCGTATATCTTCCTTCAATGCTCGCCGCCGTTGGAAGTCCCCCTGGAGTAAATCCAGGAACAGCTTCCCCAATCACTTGTCCAAATTCATTTGTCTTCATATCCTCTTCTACCTTCTATCTGTCAGTCTCATCACTTCTCAAAGTACCTTATTATACCACTTCTTTGTAAAAATGAGGACTTCCTACCCTACTCATCCTCTTCTGTCTCCACTAAATAGAGCTCCTGGAGGTCGCTGATAGACAGCCACCTTGCTTCTGCCTGCGACTCCACGTAGACGGCTTCGTCGCTCAATTCCACAGGCACACCGACCACCATTTCATGCCCTTCCTTCTTCTTCACGCGAAAACACGCCAGTTGCCGGTGAACGTAGAGTTGTGTGAGGAGCGTCCATTTTTCCTCTTTCGTGAGGCGACTCGTGTAATGCTCCATCCGCTTCTCCTTGGCGATTTCACTCGTATGTTCGGACAAGAAGAAGCCTTGCCACTTCGCCATACCACGGTCTGTGTATTCTCTGGTTGCTTTATACGGTAAATACATACGCATATTCATGTCAATCCATCTAACCCTCCTGCAGAATGCCCTCCGACGAGCTGACTGCGCGCCTTCACGCGGGACGATTCCAATAGAGAGTTCGCCTTCAAGAGCGAGGTGAAGCCGAATTCGTCGCGAATCGTATCGACAGCCTTTTGTAATTTTTCTTCCTTTTCGACTTGCTCGTAATCGTCGAACAATGAATACACTGTAATCGCCTCATCCACGAGCCCTTGATAGGAAATCCCTACCCGACGCACCGCACCACTCGTATACTTCTGGCGAAACAAATCCAATACCACTTCCGTCAGAGGCTTCGTTTGATTCGTTGGGTCGATTTTGCGTTGCGCCTGAATCGATTTTTTCTCCTCCGTTCTGGAGTACCCCACATGAATCGATACACAAGTCGTCTTCTTGCGGACTCTGCGCAGGCGAACGGCCACTTGCTCGGCCATTTCTCTTAAAATCAACTCGATATCGCCCTTACGACGGTAATCTTTCGGCAAAATTTGCGAATTCCCGATGCCGTGTGATTTCACCTTGTAGGGATGATGGACATTGCTCTCATCGATGCCATTCGCATGAAACCATAGCTCCACGCCCATAATCCCCAGATGCTTCTTCAATAGATCGGCATCTGCATGCGCCAATTCCTTAATCGTGTAAATCTTCAGTTGGTTCAGCCGCTTTTCCATGCGACTACCAATCCCCCAGAAATCCGTCATCTTCTCGATTCCCCAGACCTTCGTTTCAACGTCCTCGTACGACCAGTTGGCGCGCATATTCTTCGCACTCTTAGCCTCATTATCGAGGGCGAGTTTAGCAAGGAGCGGATTCGCGTTAGACATCCCCACCGTTGAATAGAGGCCCGTCTCCTTCCAAATCGCCCGCTGAATTTGCGCGGACAAGAGATCTAATTTTTCCTTTCTGGACAGTGCCTTATCCGGGAAGAAATAATTCAAGGAAGTCGTCAAGTCGACAAATCCTTCATCGATGGAATATGGATAAATCTCACTCGTTGTGGCAAAATTTTGCAAAATGCGCTGAATCTGCATATTGATTCGGATATACTCGGACATCCTTGGCGGGACAATAACGGTCGCTCTCGCCCACGCCTCGATGAAACGCACGAAGGCCGCATCCGTGGGGAGCCCTTGACGCTCGGCCGTATAATAAGAAAAGCGACGCGTATGAATATCAAACGGCAAATCGTAGGTCCGACCGACATTTTTGCGCCCGAAGACTTTCTTGAAGACGGGAGAAGACGCCAGAATAAGCCCTTTGCAATTATCCGCGCGACTCATCACACATAGCGACGCCTTGAGCGGATGAAGACCCCTGGCGATACATTCGACACTGGCATAGAACGACTTCATATCGATAAACGCAATGTCGCTTCTTGGTTCCAAACTGTAGTCAATCAGACTCATCGAACACACCTCCCTTCTTGCGATGCTTCGGTTTTAAAATGACTAATTTTGCACACTCACCCTAGAAACCGCTCTGTATCAACGTTTCCAAGGCGATTTTTGTTAGATTTTTTCTCTTTTAGTGCCGAATCTGTTTGAACTACCTTAGTTATAACACGAACATATGTTCTCTTTCAAGCGAAATTCCTTCTCGATTTTCAAAAAATGAAGTCCCTCAAAAAGGAATTTTTTACAAGGAACGTTCTTGAATTTCGCCAAGCGTGCGAGTATAATTTCCCTTATGAAAAAGACCGCTATTAACTTAACAGACGGACCGATTTTGCGGTCCATTATTACATTTGCAATTCCAATTGTTATTTCAAATATATTCCAGCAACTCTATAACACTGCCGATATTATGATTGTAGGGAGGTTCCTTGGGCAGGATGCGCTGGCGGCTGTCGGGGCGACCGCAGCTATCTTTGAACTGATTGTCGGATTCGCACTCGGCGTCGGAAATGGGATGGGCGTCATCATCGCACGCTACTACGGAGCCAATAACCATCGCCTCTTGAAACGCGCTGTCTCGGCCACTATTGTCATCGGAGCCGTTCTCAGTCTCCTCGTAGCTCTTGGAGGAACGTTTGGAATGTATCCACTGCTCGAGTTTCTTGGAACACCCGCTAGTATTATCGACCAGTCCTATGCGTATATCTCGATCATCGTGCTCGGGATCGCGGTGACGTTTGCGTATAATTTATGCGCGGGGTTGCTGCGTGCTGTGGGGGATAGCCAGGCTGCCCTTTACTTCTTGATTTTCTCAGCGGTGGCGAATATCTTCCTCGATATTTTACTCATTACAACGTTCAACATGGGCGTTGAAGCTGCGGCCATTGCGACGATTATTGCTCAGGGCATATCGGCTGTTCTCTGCTTTATCTATATCAAAAAACGCGCCAGCTTCCTTATTCCGGCCAAAAGTGATTTTGTCCGCGACGATGAACTGTATTTAGACCTCATCAGCCAAGGATTAGCCATGGGATTCATGTCATCCATCGTCTCTCTAGGATCTGTGATGCTACAGACTTCCATCAACGCGCTTGGACCGGTCATCATCAGTGCGCAAACTTCTGCTAGACGGATTTTCGCGTTCTCAACCTTGCCATTTGCGGCAATTGCGGCGGCAATGACGACCTTCACTTCGCAAAACTTCGGTGCCAACAAAGTGCACCGGATTGCCAAAGGGATTCGTCAAGGAAGCCTTCTAGCGTTTGGATGGGCGATTCTGGTCTGCATCATTTTATTCTTTGCAAGTCCATTCCTAAACGAACTCGTCTCTGGATCGAGCGACCCGCTTCTACTGGATAATGCCGCGCTGTATAACCGCATCGGCTCGCTCTTTTATGTGCCGTTAGCGCTTCTGTTGATTTTGCGAAATAGTCTGCAAGGGCTTGGGCAAAAGGTAACGCCGCTTGTGTCGAGTTTTATCGAGCTGGCTGGGAAGGTGCTTTTTGTAGTGTTTGTGATTCCGCAGGCGGGCTATCTTGGGGTGATTTTTGCAGAGCCGATTATTTGGTGCCTGATGGCCATCTATCTTTCCTACGCCTTCTTGCGTCATCCGCTCATTAAAGAAGTAAGGCATGAGATATTTTAGAAAAGAGACAAAATAAAACCCTCGGTTTCTTCATAGTGTTGATGGTAAGGATATCGGACTGAGCTAAAATCTCAGTCCTACCAAGCTTCAAACTGAGTCTACGAAATCAAATTTCTAGACTCAGTAATTCACATTGGTTGTTCCTCCTTACCATTCACACTATAGAACCGAGGAATTTTTGTCTCTTTTCAGCATTTCTATAGTTTGAGGGGTGATGCAAGAAACTTCAGTGACCTTTCTTTGTTGAACCTCACAATATTAGGTGCAACAATCGGAAAGAGCCGAAGTCTCTTTGCCTATCGAACTTCAAAGGGCGTCATGTTGATAAAATCAACAGACGCCCTAATTCATTTCGGTTACACTCGTTATTTCCATTACTATAGAATCCGCGAGGTCCCAGAAGCCCTTATTTTGTTTATACTTCTTTAATTGGATGGCGGAAAAAGGCTAGATAGTTTCAAGCGCTTCTGTATTGAAATGCAGTAGACACTTCCCTACTTTTCCCAGCAATAGTATAATGAACTTGAGAATACAGAAAGCGGAGATGATAAGATGAATCCTTATATAAAATTAAATCAAGATCGATGGAATAATGTACAAAATACCTATACTGAACCATTGACACATGAAGAATTAGAAGAAGCTAGAAAAGTGCCAATTTCAGTTGCATTAACGGTTGGGAAAAAAGTTCCGGAAGAATGGTTTGAAAAAGCCAACGGGAAAAAGATATTAGGCTTAGCTTGTGGTGGCGGACAGCAGGGTCCCGTTTTTGCCGCAAAAGGGTATGATGTCACCATAATGGATTTTTCCACATCACAATTACAAAGAGATGAAATGGTGGCTAAAAGAGAAGGCTTAACAATCAATACGGTTCAAGGCGATCTGACAAAACCATTTCCATTTGAAGATGAAACTTTTGATATTGTTTTCAACCCGGTTTCAAATGTATATATAGAAGATTTAGAAAATATGTATAAAGAAGCCGCTCGCGTATTGAAAAAGGGTGGCTTGTTAATGGTCGGGTTTATGAATCCTTGGATATACATGTATGACGCTGACGTTGTATGGGACCAACCCGATGAGGAATTACTGTTAAAGTTCTCCATCCCGTTTAATTCCAAAGAGCTTGAAGCGGAAGGCAAAATCACCATCAATCCAGAATACGGATATGAATTTAGCCACACCTTAGAAAGTCAGATTAGAGGACAACTGAAAAATGGTCTCGCGATGATTGATTTTTATGAATCGTGTGACAAAAGAAATCGATTATCCCATTATGGAAATGACTATATCGCTACACTCTGCGTTAAACTGTAATGTGATAGAACAAATAAGAAAAGAGACGAAATTAATCCCTCGGTATCTTCATAGTGTTGATGGTAAGGACACCGGGCCAAGTCTTCGTCTTGGCTCCTACCAAGCTTCAAACTGAGTCTACGAAATCAAATTTCTAGACTCAGTAATTCACATTGGTTGTTCCTCCTTACCATTCACACTATAGAACCGAGGAATTTTTGTCTCTTTTCAGTATTTCTTTACATTGCAGAGCGCTCTAAAATGAACTGCTAGTGCATAGAATAACTTAAAATAGCCGGTGCTTTTTATGAAAGAAGGAAAATGCGAGTCTCGATGATTGCGTAGTTCAACCTTACGAACATAGTCACGAAATAAGGCTTCCTAGGCCTTTTGGATTCTATAGTAATGGAAATAACGAGTGTAACCGAAATGAATTAGGGCGTCTGTTGATTTTATCAACATGACGCCCTTTGAAGTTCGGTAGGCAAAGAGACCTTGGCTCTTGCCGGTACAGTTATTTCCTTTACTATGAAGATATCCAAAAGGTAAAAGGAAGCCTTCGGTCTTTTTTGCTATTTTTGAACCGACACAACTTCGAGATCGCCTTTTTCGTTCTGAAGGACGCGGAACATAATCTCGTCGCCTTCTTTTGGCCCGTCTGGATGCTTCGAGTTCATCAAGAGCATGCCAAAGCACTGGTTGCCTTCCACGCGCGAGATGCGGACCCATAAGCGCTCGGGTTCCTTACTCTTGTCTTCGTAGTAGACCGCTACGCCAAAGTCATCGGGATGCTCGCGGTGGCGGAATTGGTCGAGGCCTTGGAAGGTTCGTGTCTCTTCTTTTTCCTTGCTCTTTGTGTCATACACTTCCGCAATAACGCGTCTTGCACGGTCTGCAATATACGGATCAACTTCAATCCATTTCATCGAACAGAACTCGCAGTCATCGAGGTTCGCCAGGCGAATCAGATACATCGTCTCTTCTGGAATGAGGCGCATGTCTAGCGTAGATTCATTCTCTTTAGCGATCCATAGCGGTTGGAACGACACGCCAGCTTCCTCGTCGATATATCCGTAGAGGACAAGCCCTGTGTCTCCTGGCTGGGCTACTTCTGGCATCACGTCTTCGATGAGTGCTGCACAGCGAATATACACTAGTTCATGGTAGAAACTTCTAAACGAAGCCTCTTTGACGGGTCGCATTTGCTTTGCTATCGGGATTTCATTTGAAAATAGCTTCCCTTCCATATCAACCCCTATCGGAAACCCACATCGTTCCATCCAATCCTCACTCGTTACTTCCGGAATCGGTTCCCCAAACGCTTTATTCAAGAAACGACTTCTACAATCGTCCACTAAGTTTCCAGGAAGGTGTATCGTGAGATCTTCTAACCATTTCCAAAGATAATCGTCCGGCAAATGCAAGAGCAGAATCTGCGTCTTCCCTTCATGCTCGTAAATGTCCAGCACCTTAAAGTGGCTGTCGCGGTTGGCAATACAGAGTCCCCAGTTGGTTCCATGTTCTGCATAAGACAAATCCATCATATGGTTCGATAGAATACCATAGCGGTGCGTTGTCACCATGCCCCCAACACGACACGTCGCATCGGTAAAGGCGGGATTACGAACGACCGCGCCGACTTGGTAACACGCTACTTCTTCTGGCGTGAGGTTGATATCTCTAGCAAAGAGCTGCAATCCCGGCAGCATCTCATTCATTAGTTGTTCAAGTTGTTGTACTTCTGTCATTCTACTTCTCCTGTCTTACCACGTTGCACGTGATAATGTTTCGCTATTGTACGGCTGGAGATTCACGATGCTCGACTTGATCGTTCCATCCGCGTTCTTCACCGTCTCTGGCGCTGTTTGCCCGATTAAAATCACTTTGCCATTGCCGACTTTGGCAAACACAATCACCGTCGTTCCGGATTCGGACACATAGCACTCCACGATTTCATAAGGGACGTCGCCTTGTTTAAATGTGAGCTCTCCCCATGTAAACTTCGCCTTCATTCCAGCAACCGTCGCATATTGGAAGAGTTGGTCTGGAACGGCTAAATCATAGAACAACCGCTGCGTCGCGGGACTCGTGCGCTCATAGACTTCGCCCTTCTTACGTGCATAAATGGCCATCACATCCGCAATCGATGGGTTACTTTGGGGCGCTTTGGGTTTCCAAGTGACATGATTGAGGAATCCTGCCCGGAGATCCGCATTCTCCACCTCTTCAAAGTTTGCATCCTTCAGCGTATCTCGCGAGACAGAACGGGCATGTAAGAAAATCGGTTCATCGCCCTTATAGCCAAAGAGATACGCCTGGTGGTTCGTGTTGTCGATATAAGCATCCACGATAAGAATCTGATAGTCATTCGACGTCACCTTCCCCATCATATTCCAAGAGGTAGCCTCGCCGTTCACCTTCGCCGCTGTTAAATCCAGCGCTTCTTGAAGCGGTTGGTAGTGCTGGTCTCTTCTTTGATTCCACTCCTGCATGAATTTGGCAAATCCCGTTGAATTGTGCTGAATGAGACGTTCCAAGTCCTTATAGTGCTTCTCGATCATGGCCTTGTCGCTTGGATGAGCAGTAATCAACTTCTGGCTCTCCTCGCGAGCTGCTTGCAAGCCAGACTGGGCATCAGCATCCTTGGCCACTAGATTATACGCTAAATGCAACTGTTCAAAATACGTCTCCTGTACTTCTTGCACCGTCGTCTCTGTCACGGTTGTCGCTTGAACGGTGGTTGGTGCCTCGGTGGTCGTCACCGCCTCTTCAGGTCTTTTGTTGCACGCTGCCAGCGCCAATACACAGAGCGCTGATGCAAATAATTGTCTTCCCTTCATCCTCTTCTCCTCCAATCATGAAAACCTTCTCTATTCATGATTATTATAGCATAGGTGGGAAAGGATTCCTCTAAAGATAGCGAGGAACTTTTGGCCTATATTCTTTGTAAGAATCCCCAAATTTTTCTATACACCATCGTTCTTCTGAAAGAATAATCCAATGAGCTGAAATTTGAAAACACATCAATATTACAAATAAGATACCCGATTGCGTCAATAAAGAAGTGCCAAGAAAATAAACAAAATAAGCGATGTACATCGGATTGCGCGAAAAATGATAAAGACCATTAGTATTCAATCCTTCCGCATTAGGAAATGCAAAGTTCATCGTAGTAATCATACACAAAATAATCCCTATAAAATAACAAATAACCCCTCCATAGAAGTAAAGGGAAAAATCTGCTTCTACTTTAGTACCAAATAAATATAAAAATAAAACGACATTGGAAACTTGATAAATATAAAAAGGAAGAACCTCTCCCGCTTGAACAGGAGCATAATATCCTGCCCGCTGAACTGCTTGTTTATTCAAGACGGATAACCATCCAAATCAAATGATTAATAAAGGTATCACTAACCAAAAACCATTCATCCGCTCTCCTCCAATCATGAAAACCCTCTCTATTCATGCTTATTATAGCATAGGTGGGGAAAGAAAAAACTGTTAGATTTCTCAATAACTTAGCCCTGTAGCGTTATACTTAATGTAATCATCAGCTAGGTCATTTCTTCCTATGAAAGAAGGTAAATAAATGAACTCAAATCAAAATACTGAACACGAATTGTTTTATGAATACTACAATCGCTGGATTCATATTTATAAGGAAGGCGCGATTCGAAATGTAACAATGGAAAAATATAAAATGACACAATTATGGTTAAAACGATTAATTCCAACTCTTGAAATTTGTGAACTCACACGTACTACTTATCAGCAACTCTTAAACGATTATGCAGAAGTCCACGAAAAACAAACAACTATGGACTTTCATCATCAATTAAAAGCAGCAATTTTAGATGCCATTGATGAAGGGTGGATTGAACGTGATCCAACTAGGAAAGCAATCATAAAAGGAAAAACCGCTCGAAATAAGAAACAAAAATTTCTGAATCAATTTGAAGTTCATAAATTGCTTTCTGATTTAACACTAGGCCCTACACTTGATTGGGACTGGCTTATCTATTTAATTGCTAAAACTGGGATGAGGTTTTCTGAAGCGTTAGGATTAACCCCAAAAGACTTTGATTTTATGCATCAATCTATAACTATCAACAAAACATGGGACTATAAAAACAATACGGGGTTTCTTCCTACTAAAAATTTTACTTCAAACCGAAAAATCCAAATCGACTGGCAAACGGTCATTAAGTTTACTGAATTACTCCGCGGTCTCCCGGAAAACGAACCTATATTTGTACACGGGAAAGTATGGAATTCCACTCCAAATAAACGCCTAGAAAGACATTGTATCCATTGTGGCATTCCCATTATTACCATCCACGGGCTTCGACATACTCACGCCTCTCTTTTATTATTCTCTGGTGTTTCAATCGCTAGTGTAGCCCGAAGACTCGGACACGCAAGCATGACAACAACTCAAAAAACTTATCTACACATTATTGCAGAGCTAGAAAATAAAGACATTGATCTTGTAATGAGATCTTTAGCAGAACTAAGCAGCTGATGATTTGATAATCCTTGATGACCTACGCTGATGAAGAGTAATGATGTTGTCAAGATAAAGAAATAATCTTCCAATTTCTACCTGTTCAGTATAAATTGGCAAAATAGTATCTAAATTAGAAAATTGAGATTTATTCACAATTTGCATAGTAGCAGTAGCTGCACTGTTTGCCATTTTTTCGGATATTTTAAAGGATTGCGTTAACAAGAAGTACGAATCATATTCTCCGTTTGGACTTATAGAATTAATTTGTTGATTAAAAGCCGCATCCTCACTAAGCAGTGTATTTTTACCAATACTGGCTATACAGGTTACTAAAACCGATCCTTTTGAAGCTATTCTTGCTTTCTTTTTTCCAATCTCCGAAATTCTTTTTGCAGTTTTCGTAATCACTAATTCTTCAATATCTGTTGGAGTGACCCACAACATTCCATCTTCAGAATAATTTTGAGAATCTGTCGTTGGTGGTGTATTTCCTGTTTGAATTTCACCAATTTCTTTTAACTTCCGCTGTTCCCAAGTGTATGCTTTATCCCTACTCACAAAACAAAAAAATAGAGGTTTTCACCTCTACTTTTCATAATTAGTTAGTACCAAATAACTTTCTAAATTCTTCTAACTCTGATTGTGCTTCAGGAGTAGTACCTACTAAATCATCTAGCATACTCATCAATGATTTTGTCGTTTCATCGATATTTGTTTGAATTTCATTTAACTCTTTAGCAATATCCGTTAATGGAACGACTTCTTCTTCCTCAAACGTATCTACATAACGAGGAATGTTTAAGTTGTAATCATTCTCTTTAATTTCTTCAATCGTTGCTACATGCGCGTATTTGTCAACATCTTCACGATTATGATAAGTTTCAACAATCTTATTGATGTTTTCTTCAGATAGTGTATTTTTATTTTTGCCTTTTTCAAATTCTTTCGAAGCATCGATAAATAAGACATCTTTTCTCTCTCCACGTGCTTCACGACCTTTGAATACTAAAACTACTGTTGGGATACTTGTACCATAGAATAAGTTCGCTGGCAAACCAATTACAGCATCAAGTAAGTTTTCTTTCAAAATATTCCCACGGATTTTCCCTTCAGAAGCTCCACGGAATAAGACACCGTGTGGTAATACAATAGCCATTGTTCCCTTTTCATCTAAATGGTACAATCCGTGTAGCACAAATGCATAATCAGCTTTAGAAGCAGGCGCAACACCGAAACCTTTGAAACGGACATCTTTTTCGCGGTCAATGTTCTTAATATCCCAATTTTGTGAATATGGCGGATTAGCTACTACCGCATCAAATTTCTTTGGAACCTCAATTCCGTTCTGAGTAGTAAAAGGCCAATCAGCATCTAATGTATCTGCTCTTTTTAGGTTCATGTTGGCATATGAAACTCCATGCATCATCAAATTCATACGAGCAAGATTATAAGTCGTTGTATTAAGCTCTTGTCCATAAAATTCTACTTTTGAAACGTCGCTTCCAGAGAATACTCTTTGTACCGTTAATAATAACGAGCCTGAACCCATTGTTGGGTCATATACTCGGAATTGGTTTCCTTGTGTAGCAACATGATCTGTCACTAAACGAGCTAAAATTTGGCTTACTTCATGAGGAGTATAGAATTCTCCACCTTTTTTTCCTGCATTAGCCGCGAATTGACCAATCAAGTATTCGTAAACATCTCCAAGAATGTCATGTCCTGATTCATCTTTAAAATCGAATTCGTTAATCATCAGTACTATATCATTCAAAGCTTTTGCACGTTCATTTGTCCCAGAACCTAAGCGAGTATCTCCTAAGTTCACGTCAAAGAAGACATTTGCAAATTCTTGTTCTGAATCTGTATTTCGTTTCGCATGTTTGTGAAAAGCCTCAAACATATCTTGGAAATCACTTGCTTTAATTTTGTGATTTTCAATACTGTCAACAATGCTATTCCATGTAAATTGGGGTTCAATCACATAGCCAAGGCTTCTGGCAATATCTTCATAATATTCTTCTATATCTTCTGGATTTTGATAAAAATCTTCTAATCCATTGTTACGGATATAATCATCTTGATGCTCAGATAAATAACGATAGAACATAAATGGTAGAATATAATTTTTATACTCACTAGCATCCATTGTTCCACGTAGTTTATTGGCCATCTCCCAAAGCTTCGATGTAATTTCGGTTGTTTTCGTCATTTTATTCTCTCCTTTTTTATACAAACATCTGTTGTAGTAGTGTTTTCTTCATATTTTTCAGTTCTTCAAGCTTACGCTGATGAAGAGTAATGATGCTATCTAACTTTCTAAAAAAATTTCCTACAGACTTTTGTTCTTTAATTTCTGGAATATTCAAAGGCATTAAAGACATTTGCTTGCCCGAAATTTCTACAAAAGTAGACCCCGCACCTTTAGTTTCTCCATATTTTTTTAGCAAATGTGAGCATGAAAAAATAAAATATGAATCTAGTTCATTATCTTTGGGCACAATGGATTGAAAACCTTGATTTGTACATCCTTCTTTTTCAAGTATTGCTGTATTTCCAATTCCTGCTCTTGAAGTAAATAACACCGTCCCTACAGGCAAAATCTTAGCTGAGCTTTTTTCTAACCCTAGTTGCGTTATTTTTCTTTGACTACATGAAACAAAAATTTCCTCGCCTATTTCTGCTGGAGAATACCAATCTATATCTCCATCCCAATAATCTGGAATTCCTGTACTTGGCGTACCGCCACCAACAATTTGAGAGACTTCACCTAACTTCCGCTGTTCCCAAGCGTCAGTAAATTCTTTAAAACGAATTTCCGGAACATCTTTTCCATCTTTAGGAAACATTTTTAAAAGTAGTGTTTTTTTCATCGATTTTAAAGCGTCATACTTACGCTGATGAAGAGTAATAATGTCGTCTAAATTTTGAAAAAAATAACCAATCGATTTTTGTTCCATATCAATATGGGCAATTTTTACTTCTTTTGATAAGAGTTCTTCTTTGGTTATACCTTTAATAGATGTTCCTTGGGCCATTTTACTTTCAAATTGTAATCTTTTGAAAAGTAAATATACTGCAAAATTACTATCAATGTTCAGATTGCTTAACGACAAAAAATCTTGACTGGTAGTGAAATCAAATGGAATTAGTCCTAATTTCCCAACACCTACTCGAGTAACAATTGCGACTGAATTTTTAGGTATTAGTTTGGCAGCAGAATTTGCTAGACCTTTCTCCGTTATAGTCTTTCTAACTTGAACGTTGAAAACTTGGTCTTCTTGTATATCTGACGACTGAATCCACGGTATTCCACCATTCCAAAATTCTTCTACCGTAGTTTTCGGAGTTCCTCCTCCATAAGTACTCTCAGCAATTTCTCCTAACTTCCGCTGTTCCCAAGCGTCTTCATACCCTTTAAATCTTAACTTAGGTACATTCTTTTGTCCTTCTCCCACTCTATTCACCTCTCTTAATATCATCTGCAAGTTTGTAGATTGCTTTTCTAAATTCGTTTCTATATTTAATCCATGATAATTCAGCAATATCAGGTTCTGCCAATTCTGGGTAATCCGCACGTGCTGCGTTTAGGATTGCTGAAATTTCCCCTTGTTTATCCAAGTCATCTTGTCCAATCGAATGCTTCTCGATTAATGCTAACAAGTCTTTTACCAGCGTACTGTTATCAAGCCCCCATTTTCGAACAAATTCGGCTACTTCACGTGTGTTTGATTTTGTTACCGCTCGTTCTCTCGCACGATCCATCGCTTCCACAGTTCTTGGTGCAGGATAACTATCAAATACAAAGTCTCCACTATAGATAGCTTCCACAAATCGACGCATTTTTTCTTTTTCTTCCTCGTTGTCAGACTTAGCAATCTCAACATTGATTTCGATTCTTGTAGCTTCAGCATCTTCATTTTGATGAGCATGGATTTCATCTGCCATTTTCGCAATCAAGTCTACTAAGTAATCATAATTGATTCTCACTTCATTAATTTGAACCATTGACAATTCAATATGAGAAATATCAACTTCTTCGTTTTCAGCCATAAGTCGTTTTAACTCATCTGCTATCACAACCGTTAATTTAATTTCTTCCTCCGGAGTCATTCCGATACGGTCGTAAAATTCTTCAGGTGCATCATACGCGGATACACGATTCCCCTCTTCATCTACGGTATATTGTTTTAATTGAGTCATTAATCTGTTATAATTTTTCAACTTCTCAAATAATTGTTTCTGATCTTCTTCGCTAGGCGGAATTCTATCAAAATTATCCGTTAAATCTCTTAACTCATCGACTAATTCTTTCATATCATTTACTGCAACACCAAATGGTTTAGAGATAATTTTATCTTCTATATTCACCTCAATCAGATCGATCAGGTCGACTTGCTCATCAGCAGAGTGCCTATCCGAATAAACCGCAAAAGCCTTATTCATTTCATATTCATTTTGTTTTGGCCAACGATAATTTACAATGTTCCCCCAAGGTTTAGCTACACTGTCATGAACACGGTTTGTTCGAGAGTACGCTTGAATCAGATTTCCACCTTTCAACGTTCTATCCACATATAAAGTATTCAACTCTGGTGCATCAAACCCTGTTAATAGTTGATCAACAACAATCACTAAATCCAAATATTTTCTATCATCAGCTGTTTTGTTTAATCGTCTAGCTAAGTCTTCAGAGTATGCTTTTAGTGTCGTACGATCAAAGGTCGTTCCAAACATTTGATTATATGAGGCAAGTGCACGATCAAGACTTTCATTCGTTTGCAACTGACTATCACTATTTGACGTATCAGCCGAGAAGATAATCGCAATCTTTAATCGTCTTTCTTCTAACTTTTGATTTTCCTCCATAAACTTATCAAAGTATTCCATCGCACGAGGAATTGAAGGTTTATTGCCACCTACATGAACTGTAAACAATGCATTATATTTATAATTATTTGATTTTTCTTTCCAATTGTACAAGACATCTTGAACGACTAATTCCACGTGTACAGGATCAGTATCATACACGCTAGCACGAATCATATCATCGATATCTTCCTCTGAAGGATTTTCCATTGGTTCAATCGTTTCTTTGAATTCAACGTTAAATCCTAGAACATTATGGTCCGCAATCGCATGTTTAATCGTATATGCATGAAGTAAACTTCCAAAGACTTCTTTTGTTTTTTGCCCTTCAAAACGAGGCGTTCCTGTATACCCTACCCAAGCAGCGTTTGGAATAGCTTTGCGAATACTTTGTAGCATCCCTTCTGTATCAGAACCATCTCCCGTTGAACGGTGAGCTTCGTCAACGATAAATAGAATATTATGATTCAAAGGCTTGAAAGAATCTCTCGATACAAAACGTGCCATCTTTTGAATACTCGTTACGATAATATTCTTATCGCTTTTTCTTGTTAATTTTGTCTTTAAATCAGACACATTAGCTGTATCATTGACAACTCCTGATTCGCCTTCCCCTCTAGAAAGCGGATCATAAGCTTGATAGGCATCAACCGTTTGTCTGGTCAAAGCGATTCGGTCCACTAAGAACACAACCTTATTAACGTTCGGAAGACGGCTTGCTAACCATGCTGTTTTAAAACTTGTGATCGTTTTGCCCGAGCCCGTTGTATGCCATACATACCCAAGTTTGCCATCATCATATTTAAAGTCATATTGAGCTACTTTTTCAAGCACTCTTTTCGTTGCATAAACTTGGTAAGGACGCATCACTTTAATACTTTCCTTGTTCTTCGTTCCATCTAATACCATGTAACGAGTAGATAAATCATGTGCCATCGGAATCGACAATACCTTATCTGCAAATTCCATCCAGTTATTGATTGGTTTTGTACTTTCCTCATCTTGCCACTTGAACGCAAAAGCCTTGTTAAATTTGTCTCTAGTTGTATTTGCCATATACTTAATTTCATTAGGCGTCATGGCAATTAAAATCTGTAATGTTGAGAAAATACCGCTGTACTGGCTTTCTGCAATATATTGTTCCATCTGATTGAGTGCTTCATTGGCGGGACGCATCGCACTCTTCAATTCGATTTGAATAATTGGTAATCCGTTGATTAACAGCGTCACATCAAAACGTCTATTTGGTTTCCCTGGAATCACCTTTTCTCGCTCGATTTGGTTCACCACTTGATAAACAGTATTTCCTCCGCCTACTTGCGCTTGGTCAAAAACGGTTAAAAAGACATGTTCCCCATTGTCTAAGTCCACTTCAACTTGACTAACACCATTGACCCCATACAGGAATTGCCCAGCTTTATACGGCGTATCTAATTGGTTAATAACCCTTTTCACCTGGTTAAACTCAACAATTGAAAGTTCCTTGTCTAATCGGCCTCTATTATTTTGTTCTAGAATACGTTTAAAGTTGTCCCATAAAGCTTCTGTATCTTTAATTTCAGGACGATATTCCCATTGTTTTGTGCCACCGATTTTAGTAAGATAATCAATCACTTTATTTTCAAATATTAATTCGCTTTTATTTAATTCATCCACCATCATCTAATCCCCTTGTAATGTTTTTTCTAAAATTTGTGTTGAAAATTGCTCTAATAAATCTGAATACCTAATTAATTCTCCTTGTAATTTTAAAGTTTCACTATATGCCTCCCCAATTTTCTTTTGCTTTTCCAAAGGAATTACGGGAATTTTCAAATCACCTAAGGCCTTTGTCGAAAGCTTTTGAAGTAAATTCCCCTGTTGCTCCCTCTCTTTTTGGCGTTGTATAAATTTATTACTGTTAAATAGATACAAAAAGTAATTCTTATCAAGCGTCTGTTTATTAAATTCTACTTTTGTAAAATTCAACGGAATCACCTTACCAGCATTACTCTTCCCAATCATCACAGCTTTTTGTTGAATATTACTGATAATAATGTCCCCTTCTTTTAGCGTCTGTTTCCCAAAGTCAGAAGGATTTTCTTCAATCTCATATCCATCCAAATGATTAAAATCATTATTAAAATCACTCTGCTCGTAATAGACTATTACATCGTCTATTTGTTTACTAGCACGAGTCGGATTAACGCCAGATACAAACGTTACATAATCTGAAAATCTTCTATCCATGACTGTTCCCCACCTTCTTTTCTTGTAAATTTTCTCTCATGTACTTCAAAATAGAAGCTTTTTTCTTTTTAAATTTCCCTTTTAAAAAATTGTCTATGAGCGTATAAAATAGAATGATGATTCCTAAGATTATAGTATTGATCAAAAATAAGTCCGCAAATTCATTTGGGATATTAGTTCTACTTACCCAATTATAAGCATTAAGAATCATACTTTTTAGACCATCCTTGATCTCACTTGGCAACAAATGCTTAATCACAAATATTACATTCCCAGAAAATGTTATCAGGTAAGCAAACGCTAAGAATCTAGTCTTGTTTGCTTTCATGTATCTTTTGATTGTAATCATGTCATATTCAGAATAATGATTTTTTAAATAATCAAGAAAGTTATCTGATAGTATAAATTGAGAAACAAAGAGTATACCCACAGAACCGAATAGCAAATTAATAAAATGTATATTATTTAAGAGCGAGATAAATAGGATCCCCAAAAATATATGTAAATATCCTAATTTTCTTTTAAAATATACCATCATGAGAAATACGAGAGTTTCAAATTCAAAAACACCCGCCAATATAACGACAATAAAGCCAATATTTATTACTATCCTCTTCAGACCAAACGTATCTCTCATCAGAATCAAAGCAAACAATATCAACAATAAAGTAGTTACTTTAAAGCACCATTTCCATATCACTTCTGCAAATGAATCTTTTTTATTATATTCAAATGAGGCCCTATTCTTGTATAAATTAAAGCTAAACATAATACCTAGCAATAAAATATAACAAAAACTTATTATCTTCACTAACTTACTAACATCTTGAGTAGTAGTAAAAAAATAAATAAAAAACGCAAACGCCGTATGAATAACTCTATACCAATTCTTTTTTATCAATCCCCAAAATTCCAAAACCGCATCTCCTTTTATTTAAAATGTAATTATGAATTATTACTACAAACCTATAATAACACTTCTATAATTCGAAATCAACGTTTTTTGTAATAATTTATTATTATCGTTCTATTCTGATGATTTAAAATTTTAAAAAAAAGAGGATTTCCATCCTCTAGTTTAATTCTAGAGACGGAAACCCTGCACTTAAAATCTAAACACGCCCCATTTCTATCCTTCTAATCTTAATTCTCATCATAGCAAAACACATCTACTCTACACGTCTTATAATAAGCATCTTTTTTAGCTGTATATAATAGTACACCTTCGTTTTCAAATAGGTTAGATTCACTAATTTTATCCATTGCTGCTTCAGCGACAATTTTCTTTAATTCATCTTGAGGTCGTGCAATAGTAAGGCGTTTTGTTTCTCCATCACTCCCTTTGAAGACTAAATGTAGTTTTTTATCGACAATTGTTTCATGTCCCATATTTTCCCTCCTGATTTATTTTGGTAGTTTTTTACTCTCTACACTAATAAGAATAAATTTAGAGGTTAAATAGCTATGTACTATGAAAAATATTTTATTTCCGACTCTTTTTAACTTTAATTTCTAACTTATATCCACATCTTTCAGCAATATCCAATAAAGTGAGTATCGTTGGATTATGTTCTCCGCTTTGCAACCTTGAAATGTGAGAGTTCGGCAATTCAAGCTCTCGTGCAAATTCTTCTAACGCCAATCCACTATCATTTTGAAGTTTTACCATCTGTAGCGCTACCCTTTGTAAAAAAATAGTCTTTTCAAGATCTTTATTAAAATTCGGGTATTCCAATGCGAACTTTTTTAGTTTGGAAGTTAGATACGTACTCATCGTCTGTCTCCTCCTTTTTCTTCTTGCTTATTACAACCTCTAAATAACTTTTTCCTTTATAATGTACTCCCCATTTTTGAATCATTTCTTCAGTTACACCATCTTCTTCTAGCATTTTTAGCACTGCAGCTAATTTCACCATCTCATCATAATCATAATCATAACTATCTAACCGATCCACCAATTCTTTTGATGCTATGAATTTTCGCTTCATATGCCCCACCTCCCTATTCTAAAATTAACATATATGTTAATTAACAAATATGTTAATTTTGCTTTTTTCTGTTACTGTTTTGCTTTTCTTGTAAAAAATTCTCCTCCAAAGTAGTTTACTTTTTAGTATCTACACGACACGCCCAAAATTTATTGTATAGGTGAAAATATTAGATATGAATAAATAAAAAATGACTTAAGCAGCTAACTACTTAAGTCATTCTATATTATTTAGCATTCTTCGATAAAACTGAAAGAATCGCTTCAACATCATTTGAACTATCTGTTTTTACCAAACCTGTCTCGGTTTTACTAAATAGAGAATGAATTATTATAATCCTTTCTTCTTTTGTAATATCTGTCCCCGCCTTAGTTAGAGCTTGATAGAACCTCGTCAATGCAGCTTTTTGTTCGTATTCAGTGGCCAGATGATGATTTGACATTACAATCTTTATCAGAACTCTGATTATGTACACAAAGAAAGATATAATAGAAATTAATATAAATGATTTAGAAACAAAAGGAATTTCTTGAATAGTATCCAGCGAATAATCATGTATAACCATTACTAGTCCTGCTAAAGAACATATTAGAACTAATACAGCAACAATAAGTACCCATGTCCAACTTTTTGCTTTCTCTCTATATTCTTTCGAACAAATATGCCAATGTTTTTCAGGTGCTTCTAAAGACAGTTTATTTTTATACGTTTCCTCTAAATCATTTAATTGAGCTTGTTTTTGTTCTTTCCAGGTATCCATAGAACTCTGAAATTCTTTCAACTCTATAGTTTTTTCGTCAAACTGTTTCTGAATTTCGTTGTGTTTTGTTTCTATAAAAGTTGTTATTTCTTTATATTGTTCGTCTGAATCATCACTTATTTCTTGTAGTTTACTCTTTATAGGTAACACTATATTAGTTTCAAAATTATCCTTACTTTCCTTAAGATCTGAGAGATGTTGTTTCAGCAGATATAACGCAGGATAAAAATCATATCGATATGTACTTGTTAAATCATGACCAACCTCATGCATATTTTTGGATAATCTAATAAAATTTTTTACTGCCTCATTAAGATAATTTGTGAAATGTTGAGTATAGAATGAAACAAAGTTTTTAATTGCTCCAAATTCTGTATCTTTATCGATAGGCGACTTAATTGAAATTATATACAAATATTTATTTTTATCTATCTCTTCTCGATTACTTGGTATATTGTTATAGAAATAATTACGTATGTTCTGTAAGTCTAATTCTTCTATAGTTGATAGATATTCTCTTACTCTAGTAATATTCCTACTTAAATTCGCCCATTCTTGAGAAAAATAATCTTCCGAAACTGAATCCCAATATTCAAAATTACTTTTAGCAATTTTCTCTAATTCATCAAAAGTATATTCCTCACTCTGTCGATTATAATTGATTACATATTCTTCTTCTATCGAAAATCTAAATAAAATTTTATCGTCCAAAAAATTAGATATCTGTTTCTTCGTAAAGCCCATAAAAACACCTTTCTAAATAAAATCTACTATTTCTCTCGTAATTCTAAATGCTTCTTCCTCTCCATAAATTAAACTTATCATATATAGTCTTTATCTTTGATGATAATTTTGCTCTTTTATAGTATTACTTTGCTCTTATATTTATATTAATTCATAAATGTATTATTGAATCATAAAATTATTTACAGTTCAAAACTAATAGTATAATATTGTTTTTAGAGGTTGTGCCGTGCAAACGCACGGTCTCATGTGGCTACCCTTAATCGTTGTAATTTATTATAAAATGACCAAAACAGTAAGTTTTCAAAAAAAGACTACTAGTGAGGTGATTACGATGGAAAAAATCTCATTAATTATTTCAACTTTACAATTGCTAATTGATGCTTCGAATTTTATCATCTTAAACAATATTCAAAATTACTTAGATACGATTACACGATGGGTAGCTTGCATGGCAGAGCCTCTATAACCAAAATTTAAGACCAGGATCTTGAAACGCAGTCCAAAGGTTAGACCGAAAATCTAGCTTTTGGACTGCGTTTTATTTTTCAAATGAAATTTCTATAGTATTGTTTTCTAAAAAAACCAGAGCCCTCGCCCTGGTTTCTTATGTTTGTTCGATTTTGATTTTATTCTAATGTTTTTAGTTCCCCTGTTTCGGCACCACCTCTAGATAATCGAGCAGTGTCCAGACGAATTCGCGGCCTTTGATGCGGTTGATGGCTCCTTCGTCACAAGAGATTTCGTCGTAATGTTCGACCTTATCCTGACGGATGCCAGGTCCTGAGATGACGATTGGCACCGGCTCACGACTTGCAGATATGTTCGGTATAGATGCGAGAAATCTTTCCTACATGATTAAATTGATTGAACGTTATGGGTTAGAGATAGTTAAAAAAGGGAGAAATAATTATTATTCTCCAGAAATAAAA